>JBCBKZ010000020.1:0-18336 GCA_038520955.1 Bacteroidota bacterium
AGACAAGCCATTTTGGAGGAATCTTTTTTGAGGGGAAGCTTTCCATCTACATTCCTGATTTGGGTGATGGCCTCCTTAGCTATTTCATAGTTCAGGGCATGTACTTTGGGAGAGTTTAGCTCTTCTTCCAGCCCTTCAGTTTCTATAGGCTGATACTTATCCAGTCCCATCCATAGCTTGGCAGCGAGTACCTTCCTACACCTGTGATCTATTTCTTCCTGCGAAATTTGGCCTAATTGGACAGCACGCTTAATTTCTTCTATAGACTTTGGAGCATCATCACAGTTTAGGAGAATATCGCAGCCTGCTAAAAGGGCTTTAGTAGCTACTATTTCAGGAGGGTACATATTAGCTACGGCTTTCATATCCAAAGCGTCAGTAAAGATCAGTCCTTTATAGCCCCAGCTTTCTTTCAGCAGCTTGGTGATGATGGTATGTGAGAATGTAGCTGGCATATTAGGTCGCGCATCCAAGGCAGGTACATGTAAATGGCTTACCATCACACTTCCAACGCCATGGCTGATTAGCTCTTTAAATGGATATAGCTCCACATCCTCCAGCCTTTCTCTTTTATGAGGGATAACCGGTAAACTGAAATGAGAATCTACATCTGTATCCCCATGTCCGGGAAAATGCTTGGCACTAGCTAATATCTTGTGATCCTGTAATCCCCACATATAGCTTATGCCTTTCTGGGATACTCTTTCCTTGTCTTCTCCGAATGCACGGAAGTTTATAACAGGATTATTAGGATTGTTATTTACGTCTATGGCCGGTGCAAAATTGACATGAATCCCTAGCCTTTTACATTGACGGGCTATTTCCTGCCCCATCTGATAGATCAGTTTATCCTTAGGAAGTGCTCCTAACAGCATTTGGTAGGGAAAAGGAGGTACATTCTTCAGGCGCATAGCTAATCCCCACTCTCCATCTATAGATATCATGAGGGGTACCTTCGCCTTTTCCTGGTAGTAGTTGGTAAGCTCTGCCTGTTTAACAGGATCATCCTGAAAAAAGGTGAGACCTCCTATCCCATGGGTATAGACCAGATCACTGATATTCTTTCTGTGGCTATCATCCCTATTAGAGTAAGCAGCTACATGAATAAGTTGAGCGATGCGTTCCTCCTGATTTAGGGTAGAAATGATGTTCTCTACCCAGTTAGAGGTAATGTCGAGCAGAGGTGACGTACTTGCCACGGATTCTATCAATTTATTAGGGAGTTAAAGATTCGTCTTTTGGCTGGGTTTATCTCAGGGTGATTTTATCTACTTCTTCCAGGGTATCAGGATTTCTTACTTCCATCTCAATACTTTTTCCATCTACGTGGAAAAATACCAATGCATTTTGGGTAGTGAATCCACTTACCTTAGGTGTCCATGGCGTTTGCTCTTGTGCATAGTAAGGTGCACCGGCAGCCCCATTATTGATTTGGTAGATGGTACGGGAGAGTTGAATCTTACTAGCCAGATATCCTTCTGGATAAATTTCTGTATCAGGACCTACCTCAGTTCTGGCATAATTGTGCTCATCTCCAGTGAGAATAGCTATCACCTTCTCACTTTTATTAACGGCTATGTCCAGTAATTCGTCTCTACGCTCTATAATCCCTTTACTTAAAGGCTTTCCAGCGACGTAAGGTCTATAGTCATTATTACCACTATACCACATATCATCCCTAACGTGTCCTCCATTAGGGAAGAAAGGAGTATGCTGGGTGATGAAGATATGATCTATATTGGCATCAGCCTCAAGCATTTCTATAGTCTGACCGAACCATGCCAATTGCTGGTCCATAATGTAGGCGTGTAAGCCTCCACCTGTAACCGGGATAGAAGGGGTAGAAGGCGCATAAAAGTAGTCTGAGTTCATAACTACCACGGCTACATTATCATAAGTATAGTAGAATACATTCTCCTTATAAGGAGGGAAATCCATTTTTTTCGGATCTGGATCATAAGAAGCGCCGTCCTCACTATCAGGTCCATTCGTAGGATTTACAAAGTTTCTGTTAAATACCGCTTCAGCAGATTCAGTTTCGTAGGGGAATCTGTCAATCGTAAAGATCCTTTTCCCATTAGAGAAGGTTCTCATAAGTGCCTCGTGGTTACCCATGCTCACGTATACAGGGAAGTAATGGGCAAATGATTCTATAGACCTTTTCCAGTTAGCATACTGCAAATCTGTTTCTTCAGGAGAATTCAGGTAGCCATTAATTAAGTCTCCCGAGAATTGCATGAAGGAGATTTCCTTGAGAGAATTCAAGGCCATAATGCGCTTCATGATATAGAAGTTAGCTCCATATACATTTCTTTCACCACCTCCATTTCCATTTCTGGAATCACTGGCATAGGAGAATGTAAAGGGTTTTCTACTACCCGCATCTGGTGCTGTAGTTAAGGCATATGTTTGTTCTATGTCTCCTACCTTGACAGTATACTCATACTTAGTACCAGGAGTCAGCCCATCAATTTTAATTTCATGATGCGCTACATTATCACTTTCAAAGGTCTTCCCATCAATCATGATAGAGGCTTCACTCTTCTTGTGTAGATCAAAGGAAATGGTAGCACCTTCAGAAGAGAGAAGGTTTACAAAGGGTCCCTCTACTATGGTGGGGACTACTTTAAAAGGGCCATTACCTGTAAAAGAAACCTTTCCATCATACAGGATTTTTCCATTGATGTCTAGGACTCTATATCCTATGGTTCCTTTTTCATTCTTGGCCCATCCTATCATGTCATAGACGCCACTCATCTGATCCTTAATGTTGATGAAAGCTTGTCCACCCAGGATGTCAGCTGATCTTTTGAAGTAAACGGGGTAGGGGTGCTTGGAATCCCCATAAGGAATGAAACCGAAGTAAACCGTCCCTGCCAGTTTAGGCATGTTAAAGTTCAGGCTAATTCCTTTGCCTGATCCCTTAGGGTCTCCTCGAAATTGCTCCAGGGTATATTGTGCGGGTCTAAGAGACTCGTACACTTTTTCTCCGTCCACCTCTACATAAACACCTAGTGCGTCTACCTTAATATTTGAGTGAATGGCCGGAATATCTTTTTTTCTGATTTGGGCTTCCAGGGAAGGAAAAATAAATAATGCTGTCAGTAATAAAATAAACGGAAGTAGGAATGATGAACGGTTCATGGGTTATTAACTAATATCCTTTGTTTGTATTGCTGAATAGGCTTTTAGACCTATTAGGCTTAAAGTAAGTAAATTTTCTTCAGGGGAGTAACAGTTTTCTCATGGATTTGCAGAGGCAGTATTCATATGAGTATTTTCGCTCCTACCATTACTTAGGTAAAACGATGATGAGAAAATTAATTCTGTTAGTCAGTATGGCAGTAGTAGTAGCCTGCCAACCTGGTGCCCCGAAAACGGACACTCTCCTGGAAGAAGTACGCTTGGAGTATGCACCAGATAAGCGGGTAGCTCTATATAAACCGGAAATTGTGGCCAGAGGAGGGAAGTTGATCCTGAAGGGAGAAACAGATATGCCGGAAGCCAAAGAGAAAACCCTGAGCCTGTTAGCTGAGAAAGGGATATCGGTCATAGACTCTTTGAAAGTCTTACCTGATCCTGGATTAGAGGGCAAAACACAGGGGGTGATCCAGGTCTCTGTAGCAAATATTAGGAGTAACCCCAAGCATAGTGCAGAATTAGCTACCCAGGCTTTGTTGGGGATGCCTGTAAAAGTTCTCAAGAAAGAAGGTGATTTCTATCTGGTTCAGACACCAGATGATTATTTAGGCTGGGTAGACCGTGGAGGAATTTGTCTGATGGATGGAAGCAGATATGATGAGTTCATGCAAGCCCCTAAAATGATTTATATGAAGACCAACGGTTTTGCCCTGGAAAGAGATGGGAAGCTATTCGCTAAATCAGATAAGCGGGTAGGAGACCTGGTGATGGGAGACATCCTGGAGCTTAAGGGGCAGGACCCACTTTACTACTTCGTGTCATTTCCTGATGGACGAGAAGCCAGAGTGATCAAAACGGAGGCAGCGCCCTTTGATAAATGGTTAGGTACGGTGGCTGCCCAGCCGGAGGAAATGGTAGAAACAGCCAAGACCCTGATGGGTATTCCCTATTTGTGGGGAGGTACTTCCAGTAAGGGTATGGACTGTAGCGGTTTCACCAAGACCGTCTATCTCATGCATGGCTACATAATCCCCAGAGATGCTTCTCAGCAAGTTCATAGTGGAGAATTGATAGATGAGGCAGGAGAATTTGATAAGCTGATCCCGGGAGATTTACTGTTCTTTGGAAGAGCTGCTACCCCTGAGAAGAAAGAGAGAATTTCTCATGTAGGTATGTGGATAGGAAATGGAGACTTCATCCATGCCTCAGGTAGAGTAAAGATAGGGAGTATGAATCCTGATTCTCCTAATTATGATGAGTTTAACAAAGGCAGATACATACGCACGAAACGCCTCGCCAATCAAGAAGACGGTGTCAAGCTCTTAGCGCAAGGAGCCTTATTTCAGTAATTCTTAATTCAAACTTAGCGGCTCTGCGTCTTTGCGTGAGAAATTATTCACGCAAAGTCGCGAAGACGCAAAGAACTAATACCATGAAAACCCTACTCCTAACTTTCAGTATTCTACTCACGGCTATATCCTTTTCTCACGCCCAAAGGGATGAGGATCTCAGTCGGATTCTATCTTCTTATGATACTTATAAAGATCCCCGTATTAAGGACAGAAGATTTAAACACAGGGAAATAGTGCCTATCATTAAGGAAGCGGCTGCTCACCCACTCTTTAGCCTGAAAACACTTGGCAGGTCGGTAGAGGGGAGAGAAATCTACCATCTGAGCATAGGGACGGGACCTGTAGATATCCTCATGTGGTCTCAAATGCACGGAAATGAACCTACTGCTACCATGGCCATCATGGACATCTTACAATTCTTTACTCAGGAAACCACCGCTGAAGAATGGAAACGGGAAGTGCTTAGCAAAGTAACGCTCCACTTTGTCCCTATGTTAAATCCTGATGGGGCAGAGCGCTACAAAAGAAGAAATGTACAGGACATAGACATTAACAGAGACGCGCAGAGACTACAAACACCTGAGGGAAGAATTCTCAAGACAATACGAGATGAACTGGATGCTGAATTTGGGTTCAATTTGCATGATCAGGGTAGAGCCTATTCTGCCGGGAATTCTGCTAATACAGCTACCCTTTCCTTTCTGGCTCCTGCCTATAATGTGGGAAAAGACATCAATCCAGTCAGGAAGAATGCGATCAAGCTCATTAGCTATATGTGTCAGGTGCTAGACCCATACATGGGCGGAAAGATTGGGAAGTACGATGACACCTATGAACCCAGAGCTTTTGGTGATAATATCCAAAAGTGGGGAACCAGCACCGTTCTCATAGAGTGTGGTGGATACAGAAACGACAGGGAGAAACAGTTTATCCGCAAGATGAACTTCATTGCACTCATGAGTGCGTTCCATGGCATAGCCAATAAATCTTACAGAAAAGCCTCTCCCAAGGTGTATAATGTGCTCCCTTTCAATCAGCGAAGACTTTTTGACGTGCTCATCAGAAATATGACCATCAAGCAGCATGACATAGAATACAAGGTAGACATGGCTCTGTATTATCAGGAGAACCAGACCAATATGTACAGGGATTATTCTTTGGAAGGGAGAGTGGCTGAATTAGGAGACTTATCTACCTACTTTGGCTACCATGAAGTAGATGCCAGCAATCTAAGATGGGCAGAAGGCAAAATGTATCCTGATGCCTTTAAAGATGTGGGAGATATTTCTCCGGAGAAAATTCAGGAACTCCTTGCCTCAGGTTATACAAGTGCTGTGGTAGAAGAATTTCCTACTGAACCTATCAGGCCCCACTTCCCATTATCCTTAAGTCTGCAGGATAGCCCTAAAGTAAGTGGTATGGATCTGGGCTTTACGCCTAATTTTGTTCTCTACGACGGAGAAACTGTTAAGTATGCCATCGTTAATGGCATTCTCTACGAATTAGAGAAGGGATTGAGGATAGGACAGTTACCGGATGAAGAGTAAACTCTGTTTGAAATTAAAAAATGAGCGGCTTCCTAATCAGGCAGCCGCTCTTGCTTTGAGGGTAAAACATTCATGTATCATGGCTAAAAGCGAACAGCGGCTTTACAGGGCTCGAACCTGCAGGGCCTCAGCCCCCAACCAATCGAAGTAACGCTACTCTACGGCACATCATACATGTTGTAAGAATTCCATGAGGCTATGGGCAGTATGACATGATACCCACGTGTAATGACCAGTTATACTATCTGAATAGACAGAACGGGATTCGAACCCGTATTCCGTGGACCCTATATCGAAGTAAGTCATGCTTACGGCACTCATGGAAGTAGGTAAAAGAGTCTGGGTAATAGGCGAGATGGCACTATACTGCTGGCCTGTGGCCCGGCAGCCGATCGTGTGATAAACGAAGTAGGCCATCTCTACGACGCCTATTCTCTAATTCTTATATCTAATGAGTACATAGAAACTGTTTGAGTTGAGGGTGATGCAATACAACCATAGCATCAACTTGAAACAGTTTCAAAAAAAGAGCTGGGGTAAAAAGCGAGACAGCGTCGTGCTCTAACCACTGAGCTACCTGCCGAAGCAGAGCAGGATTCGAACCTGCGACCACGCGATCCTAAGTCGAAGTAAGCCGCCTCTACGACGCCCAGACTCTTTTTATTCATGTCAAAGATCAATCTTGTTGATCATGCTCAAAGCTTTCTCTCCTTTCCTCAGGCCTTCCATGACTTCGAAGACCTTATCACTCCAACCTGCTATTAGGTGCACATCCCCTTCTTTTAAGTCCAGAGGTGTATTTCCATAGCCTGCCAGATCAAAGAGGTACAGCTTTGCCTCAGGAGCTATTTCCTGCTTGTAATACTTCCACACATCCTGGATATGTGTACCGTCTCCCCTGCTATTCCACATCTGGCAATCAGTAAACATCATTACTTTATCTACTTTCAACTTCTTCTTTAGCAGGTATTGGATCACCTTATAGCCATTTGTGCTATACCCCACTTCTCCTTCCAGCTTTTTCAGCTTTTCTACATTTGCCAGGATGTTCTGCTTAGGCAGGGAGTAAGCTTTCCACCTATCTCCGAACAGACCAGTAGTTACTTTCTCCACTCTGTTCTGCAAGATCATCCCCAGCAACAAGCCTATATCATAGTTCTGAATGCTACTCCTTCTGGAAATTGGGCTCCACATAGACCCAGAGACATCACAGGCGATTACCACATGCTCATTTGCCCCAAAGCCCTGAATGTTTGCTGCACTAAACCCTATGGCCCTTTCCAGCGCTTCCTGTAACCTTCCGGTTTCAGAAGATTGAATGCTTGCTATTTCCTGATAGGCAGCCAGAAACCTGAATGGTAGTTGTCTGGATCTTTTTACCTTATTCTCATCCCCAAGTATTTCTACTACCTTATCTATGACCTCAGCTGCTACCTTAGCTTGTAGGATGTTCCTCAGGTTTCTCATTAGGGCCATATAGCCCAGCCTTCCACTCATGATCAGTTCCTGCCATTTCTCCTTCTTTGCAGCTTGTTTAGCTTCTTCGCTCGTATAAGTTCCCTGCCCTATGTTGGACAGTTCTACTTCCCATGTGTAAGGTGCCACCAACTCATCCTGCGCTATCTGGTCAAACAGCACCTGCTGCGTCTCATTCTTTGCTTTTGGGTGTACCAGGAAAAGTGCATCCTTTAAAGAAACTTCTGCCTTTCTGTTATACTTCGAAAACTGGTACCCGTCGAACTTATTGAAGGCGTCAGCTATCCCCTTCTGGAACTGTCTGGAAAGCTTGTTCAGCTTTTTAGTTCCCTCTCTGGTGTTACTCATCTGATAGTAAGCCAGAATTTCAGTGATCTCATCTGCCCTTCCTATCACTCGCTTGACCATCTTCCTAATCAAGTCATCTCCATTATGGATTTTGGTCAGTTCCACCGCAAGTACCAGAGGGATGGATCTCAGGTTCATTTTCTCCCGAGCATATACCGCCAGCTTAGCTACGAACGCTGGGTTTACATCATAGATTAATCCCTGAATTCTTTCCAGCCTATCACCTCCCCCTTCATAAAATTTGCTCTCAAGGGTGGAGGTAACTACAGCTGTGTAGAGTTCCATCTCCTTGCTAATAGAGAAGGCTTTTTCCCCTTCGTAATTAGTTAGAACAGGCTTGTTGTTTTTTCTCCAGTTGAATTTCATGACCCTTGTTATTAAGTGATGAAACAAAGGAAGAAGCTTAGTGCGCAATCTATTTGCGTAGTAAAACTTTTTTTCAGATTTTTTGAAAAAAGTGTATGCCAGCTAATAGAAATGCCCTGATCAGGTACAAAACCATAGATAAATGTCTCAGGAACAGATATCGTCGGTGGACCTTGCAGGACTTAGTGGATGCCTGTTCGGATGCGCTGTACGAGTATGAGGGGATAGAGCAAGGGGTAAGTGTCCGTACCGTGCAACTGGACATTCAGATGATGCGCTCTGAAAAACTGGGCTATGAGGCGCCCATAGAAGTATATGAGAGGAAGTATTACCGCTACGCCGACCCGGAATACAGCATTACCCAGATCCCTCTGACAGATTATGATCTACAAACCCTGAATGAAACGGTCCAGATTCTGAGAGAATTCAAGGACTTTTCACTCTTCAAAGAATTAGGGGGCGTTATTCAAAGATTGGAAGACAGGGTTCTCAGTGAGAAAAGTGATCATAAAGGGATCATTCACCTGGATAAGAATGAACAACTAAAAGGATTAGAGCATCTGGATACCTTATATCAGGCTATTCTCAAGCAGAAAGTGCTACAAATTACCTATCAATCCTTCAAAGCCAGAGAGGCTTCTGACCTCATCATTCACCCCCAGCTATTAAAAGAGTTCAACAACAGATGGTTTCTTCTTGGACTTCATCAGAAAAACCAGAAACTACTGACTTTGGCTCTGGATAGAGTACTAACAATTGAGGTACTGGAAGGACATACTTATATAGACAAAAGCATAGATGGAGATGAGTACTATCAACATGTGGTAGGGGTAACGGTAAATGAGCAGCCCCGGGTGAGAAGGGTTACTCTCAAGGTAGATGCAAGAAATGCTCCTTATGTGTTGACCAAGCCGCTGCATGCCAGTCAGGAAGTGGTAGAGAAAACCATAGAAGGTGCCATAGTAAGGATAGATGTTCAGCACAACTTTGAGTTGGAAAGACTGATTTTGGGATTTGGAGATGGGATAGAAGTACTTAAACCCGCTTTTCTGAGAAGAAGGATTAAGAAAAAGCTGGAGTTTAGCCTTAGTAGATATGAAAAAGATGGGGAAGAAGATGTTGAGGCTACAAATTCGTAGAAAATTTGGTGCTTTATTAGGATATGCTTAATTGCTAATATCTTCTTTCTCCTAACCTATGGATGATATGAATCGCAAAGAATTTCTCAATAGCCTGGGTATCACTTCTACCACCCTTTTGTTAATGAATTCCTGTAGCATTCCCTTTGAATCCAGACAACTGGAAGTAGCAGGGGTAAAGGTGGAAAGCCCTAAGAAAGGAGAAGATGTATTTTCCTACATCAGAAGGGTTAACGGGAAAATGGACCTCACCCTCTACAGAAAGCTCATAGGGGCCGCCAATGAAATGAAGGAGGGAGACCAAACTCTGGGCTTAGTAGCAGAATCTGATGAGTCTCGCCTATATGCCAGAACCCTTCTTGCGAATACAAAGATTAAGGACCTTATGGCCTTTTCTCTGTATGAGGATGAGCAGTATAAACTGATTGCAGATACCACTGTAGAGTTAACGGAACTGGGAGAATGGACCATGGGAGAGCTAAAGACCTTTATTCTCACGGCTGAGGAAGGCGAAATTAAAGGTATTATGCCGGGCTTGAGCAGTGATGTGATAGGATGTGTGGTGAAGTTGATGAGCAATAAAGAGTTGATTCAGGTGGGGCAGAAGATCTTTAACCCATTGCCAGGATCCAAGATTGGTGCTAAAGGCTACATGAGTGCACGAGTTCAGCCTAATTCCCCCACAGACAATATTGATGATATCACCTGGCAGGTGTTTGATGCCTGGTCTTTTGCAGTAGGAGATCTTGTACTGGGAACAAACCCAGTATCTTCGGAAGTAGCTTCAGTAGCGAGAATTGAGAAAGCCCTATTTGATATTCTCCAGACTTTCAAGTTGGAGAAAGTACTCTCTAACTGTGTCCTCTCTCACATAGATGTGCAGGCGGAAGCGGAGGAGCTCCAGCCGGGAACTACCGGGATCTGGTTCCAGAGTTTGGCGGGTACAGTTAATGCTAACAAGACCTTTGATGTCAGCATAGAAAAAATGCAGGCCCACACCAACAAGCGCAAAGGACAGTATGGCATGTATGCAGAGACAGGACAGGGGGCTGACTTCACTAATGGTCATGGAGAAGGCTTTGATATGGTGGTACATGAATCCCGGAAGTACGGATTTGTCAGGGCACTCAAACAGCAAATGGAGGAGGGAAGGAGCCAGGAAGATATGCCTTGGGTGCATGTAAATGATGTAGCTGGTTTCATCGGACCAGAAGTATTTAAGTCTAAAGAACAATTGGTGCGCTGCTGCCTGGAAGATACAGTTATGGGCAAGCTTCATGGCCTGACCATAGGACTGGATATCTGTTCCACCCTTCACATGGATGTAAGTCTGGATGATCTGGAATGGTGCATAGATGAGGTAATGCCCGCCAATCCGGCCTATCTGATGGCCTTACCCACCAAGAACGATCCCATGCTCAGCTACCTGACCACCTCCTTCGCGGATCATGTACGGGTAAGGGAGAAGTTTGGCTATAAGATTAATGATGCTATGTGGGCCTTTTTCCAGCAGTTAGGGGTAATTGATGAAGACGGGAAACCTACGGAACACTTTGGAGATCCCATCTGGGTCTACTACCAGTACAGAAAAGCCAAGGGAGATACCCGTTCCAAAGCGGCTATCTATGCTGAAGGAAATCAAAAGATCCAAGAGATCAGAGATAGAGGCGTACCCATAGCAGTAGGCCATGGAGAGAAAATTTGGGATCTGGAGCCGGAACTGGCTGCTCAGGTCAAAAACTTGTATGAAGATGCCAAGATCAGCATATGGGCCGAAATGCCTGAGTCTTTTGTGGAGAGCTTCCCTGCTTCTATTCCGCTGATTACGGCTTCCATGGACAGAGTAGATTATGTATACCATCCAGAATCCGGGGAAGAGTTGAGTTCTGCATCTGAGTCAGTTTTGAAAGAAGTACGTAAATCCTGGGGGCAGGAAGTTCCAAATGTACAGATCATCATCTCTGATGGCCTAAATGCTCGCGCTATTATGGATGAGGGCCATTTAACTCCTTATCTGGAACAGCTTAAGGAAACCTTGGCTGATTCAGGTTATATGGTCGGAAAAAATGAGTTGTTCATCAGGCATGGACGCGTACGTGCCGGTTATGCCAGTGGAGAAATCTTATTTGGCGAATCTACAACGGAATCCCCCAAAGCCATCATTCACATCATAGGCGAACGTCCCGGTTCTGGACATCATAATTTCTCAGCCTATATGACCGTGGCTACCCCTGATGTTTGGTTTCAGAAAGGATTAGTAGATCATAATATCACCCGAGTGATTTCAGGTATATCAGATACGGCTTTACCGCCTGCACAAGCCGCCAAAGAAACAGTAGGGATACTGGATCAGATGTTTGGTGGGATGAGTTAGGAAGGAGAATAAGATAGTATCAGAATGTATGGGTGGATTCATCCGCCCCTCAAATTCTACGGCAGTTAAAACAGCCGCTACATTCTCTTTATGAGCCCAATATTTTAATGGTGGGAATAGTTAACAGGGAAAAATTTGTAGAGACACAATGTATTGTGTCTCTACCTGTATATAATTTTCCTACCGCCCTCTATACTGGGCCTCTATCTCATAAGAGTACAATTCATTCCCATCCTTATCATGAAGGCTTAGGGTAAGTACCCTTTCCAGTCTGGGACCAGTGATTTTCATGATGCCATAGTTGCGGATGCCCACGTGGGAGTCCTCTACTCTATACTGGTTCGGTTCATCTGAAGCGTCATGAGAACCAGAGGTGAGAGGGGAAACCGTAAAGTCGTATATATTTAGTTTGCTCTTTTGTATATGAGAAAGTTCAGAATGGTGCCTGTCTCCACTTAGAAAGATCACATTTCTGATTCCTTCCTCTTCTATAGTTCGCAAGATGTTTGTTCTTTCTTCGGGAGCAAGATTGATATAATTCTCAAATCTTTCTACGGAGTTGAGTACCTGATTTCCAATACATACAAACTTGAAGGTGGTATTACAGGCAGTAAGGGCATCCAGTAGCCACTGTAGCTGATCTTCACCTAATAGGGTGCGCTCACCGTTGGCGTAGTTCGGCGTCCGGAAGCTTCTGTTGTCCACAAGGAAGAAGGTAGCATCTCCCCACGAAAAAGAAGAAACAGTAGAAGGTGTTCCGTTGATGCCGTAGGTAGGATTGGCCCAAAAGTCCTTGAAGGCTTCCAGGGTGTAAGGGCTCATATAGTAACTTCTGTCAGAGTTGTTAGGTCCATAATCATGGTCATCCCAGATGGCATAGTTAGCTGTGGAAGCTAAGAGACTTTGCATTTCAGGGGTAGAGCGTGTATGCGTGTATCTGTGGTAGATTCCAGTTTTTGACCCAAAGTCTACTTCTCTTAGGTAGATGTTATCACCTAGCCAGACCATGAAATCTCCTTGCTCCTTCTGCATGCTCTCAAATATTTCGTAATCTCCTCCATAAGCCATACCTGGTCTATCATATTCAGGTTCGCTGATGAATGTACAGCTACCCAGAAGGAATTTCATTTCTGGAGGATCTGTTCTGTATTGCCAAAGGGGAGGAGTTTTAAAGGTAGTAGGGTAGGGGCGGGAGAGCTTCTTCCCATCTATGAACATATCATATTGATAGGTCTTTCCAGGTTTTACCTGATCAGCTACGAGCTGAGCTGTGTAGGCATCTTTTTTCTTAGTGATTACGGCATCAGTTTTGAAAACGGTGCTTTCATCATCTGTAGCATAATAAGCGGCATACACTTCAGCGATTTCAGTTGTCTGTAACCAAAGTTTTGCCTCCAGCATATCTGCCATTCCTACCATAGGGCCTGACTGAAGTTTTTCTTCAGCTTGAGAATAGGCAGAAGAGGAAAAAATAAGTGTGAATAAGACAGCAGCAAATAAGTTGATTCTATACATGAGCATAGGAATTGTGGTTGAATCCAAAGGTAAGTACTATAAACCAGCTGAGGGTTAATTCTGTATTAATATTTTTTTGAGACCATTGATGGAGGCATCCTCTCCTTCTAGGGTAAAAGTGGCTTTTCTGTAAAAGGGTTCCCTTTCAGCCAACTTTGACTGGATAAAGCCTGCTAAAGTCTCTTTATCCATCCCCATAATGAGCGGCCTGTGGTCGCGTTGAGGCCAAAGCCTGCCTACTAAATGAGAAACTTCCGGCCGTAGATAAACACTGATGCCAGCCTGGTTCATTCTTTCTATATTCTGGAAAAAGCAGGGAGTACCGCCGCCGGTAGCTACCACCTGAGGTGCCTCTTCAAAATCTTCAATTAGCTTTATGAGGGTCTGTTCTTCCTGTTTTCTGAAAGCTTCTTCTCCAAATGTTTGGAAATAATCAGCTATAGTCATCTCTACCTCCGCTTCTATCAGGTCATCCATGTCCACATAGGGGATTTGGAGCTTCTTGGCGAGCTGCTTCCCCAGTGTAGTTTTCCCTGCACCCATGAATCCTAGCAGGAAGATCAATTTCTGTTGTGCATTCTCCATAGATCCTGAATCCCTACCTATTTCAGCGTTTTTTCCAGCTCTACTATGTCAGGATGGTTGTTGTGATGCCACTTCTTGAGAATGACTCCATCTTGTAGCAACACAAATCCAGGGTTAGAGCGGATGATGGTCTTTAGCACCGTTTCATCCATAAACCCAAATGGGTATTTGAGTTTGTATTTCTTTTTCAATGGATCCAGAGAAGAAGGTCCTGTGGCAGTAAGGCCCAAGACTTGAATATCACTTCCTTCTAATTCGTCAAATAAGGTAGCTGATTGAAAAAGGGCGCCTTCATCAGCCTTGTTCATATTATTTGCGATGATGAGGAGTACTTTTCCCTGGAAAGCGTCTACCTTTTCATCTCCCATAAAGGAGATATACCAGTCTTTACATTTGGGGATACCATCAGGGCCTGCCTGGGTAGTACAAGCTGGAAGATAAACCCCTTCTTTATAAGCTCTGTAGTCTATCACAGGTAAATTCTCATGGCAATAGTAGGAGAATATGCCTGCCAAAAGGAAAGTAACGCCTGTCATCAGACCGGCTGAAAGCTGAGAAGGGAAGGCTTTGATGTCATTTCTATACCTGAATATAGGTGCTATCATGAACAGCAGTATCACATCCTTCATGAAGGATTCAAATGGGGTGATTTTGAGGGCATCTCCAAAACAGCCACAATCTGTTACTGCTCCAGTAATGTGAGAATAAGCTGTCAGGATGGTGAAAAAGACCATCATGAGGACTGAAAGCCACATGGTTAAGCGCATTTGCCAGCCTAAGAGTATAGCCACAGCCAATGCGATTTCGAACACACTGATAAACCAAGCCATGGGCTCCGCTATGGGAACAAAAAGATCGAAGAAGCCTTTGAGAGGACTAAAGTGCTCTCCAAATACGGTGAAGTATTCTTCCAGTTTATAAGCAAACCCTATATAATCATTAGCCTTAACGAAGCCGGAATAGAAGAAAAGTACCCCTACCATGATTCTTGAAAGGACAATTAATGCGTTTGTGAGGGGTAACTCAGATAGTGGAGCCCCTTTGCGGTTAGCATTCTCAATAAAATTAATGATCAGCGTCAATAGGGCTACCCCAGCAAAAGCAAGTCCTATGAGTTGGTAAATGTTCATAGTTTCTTGAGTGTAAAAGGATCTATTCTTTGGCTTCTGAAAATTTAATCATACAAAAGACAGCGTAGTTTAGCATGTCTATATAGTTTGCATCAGCCCCTTCTGAGATAAGGGTCTCACCTGCATTATCTTCAATACGCTTTAAACGAAGAATTTTCATCAAAATTAGGTCAGTAATAGAACTGATTCTCATGCTTCTCCAGGCTTCCCCATAATCATGATTTTTCTGTTTCATGGTTTGGAAGGCCTTATCCACATAGGTATCATACAGCTCTGACAATAATCCTTCTTCTTCCAGGTCCTTTCCTTCCTGGACTTTGTCCAACAGCATAAGCGCAATCACACAGTAGTTGATAATCCCCATGAATTCACTTTCCTGGCTTTCACCTACCTTATTTTCTCCTGTTTCCTGGAGATTTCGGATCCTTTCTGCCTTGATAAAAATCTGGTCTGTCAGCGAAGGCATTCTGAGAATACGCCAGGAGGTACCGTAGTCCATGGATTTCTTAACGAAGATGTCCTTGGCACGTTGAATGATTGACTGATACTGTTGGATTGTTTTTTCCAATTCGAAAAGGCTAATTTGAAAGTAAAGCTACATTTTTTCTAGTTCAGAATTTCTTCTGAATATGGTTTAGTCTAAACTAAAATCTTAGTTAGTGAATACGAAAGCAGGCGAAACGGGTTACTATACCTTGAATTGTAGAGGGAGGCTCCTTTCTCTGGAAACTCCCAGAATCATGGGGATACTGAATGTTACTCCTGACAGCTTTTCTGATGGAGGAAAATATAATTCTCCTGAGGCTGCCTTGGAACATACAGGGAGAATGTTGGGGGAGGGGGCACATATCATAGATATTGGTGGTTACTCTTCCAGGCCTGGGGCCACTCATATAAGTGAAACAGAAGAAATAGACAGAATCCAGCCAGTAGTAGAAGGTGTACTTAAGAATTTTCCCAAGACATTCGTTTCCGTAGATACCTTTCGTTCAAAGGTGGCAAAAGTGATGCTGGAGGCAGGCGTTCATATCATTAATGATATTAGTGCTGGCAACATGGATAAGGAAATGATGGAAGTGGTGGCTTCATACAAAGCTCCATACATCATGATGCATATGAAGGGTACACCCCAGGATATGCAGGAAGATCCAGAATATGAGGATGTAGTAGAAGAAGTGTGGGATTTCCTAACTGAGAAGATTCAGGAGGCCAGGTCCTTAGGGATACGGGACTTAATCCTTGATCCGGGCTTTGGGTTTGGGAAGGAAATTCTTCACAATTATGAGTTATTAAGTGGATTTGATCGTTTTCAATTGTACAAGTTGCCACTCTTAGCAGGGATTTCCCGTAAATCTATGATGTACAAGCTTTTGGGATTACCTCCTGAGGAAGTGGTGGAAGTGGGAGCAGCTTTACATTTGAAGTTATTGGAGAAAGGGGCTAATATTTTACGTGTGCATGATGTGGCTGCTACCAGAAAATTGCTGGGTATCCATCTGTATATGAAGGAAAATGGAGTTATTTAAGATCGGATTTGTTTCCATAAGACTGGCCGACCTGATAGATGTAGGCATAACTACGGTTATTATCTACAATCTCTACCAGATCATGCGAGGAACCCTGGCTATCAGGGTGATTAGCGTACTAATGTCCATTTTCCTAATGTGGAAGATAGTAGACCTGATGGACCTACGCTTGCTGAAATCCGTTCTTGATCAGTTTTTTAATATAGGAGCAGTCGCCATAGTCATCATATTTGCACCAGAGATCAGAAAATACCTTTCCGTCATTAGTAAGAATACCATTGTGGATAGGATCATTCGGCAGGTCTACACACGTTCAGACCAGGATGATACAGCCTATAGGGAGATCATTTCTGCCTTAAAAGATCTTAGAGCTACTGGAAATGGGGCGCTCATCGTGATGATGGGGAATAATTCTCTTACAGACATACGGGAAAGTGGAGAACAGATAGATGCTAACGTCAATTCAAGGTTGATTCATTCTCTCTTTCAAAAAGAAAGTCCCCTGCATGATGGAGCCATGCTAATAGAACATGATAAAATTATAGCAGTAAGATGTATCTTACCCATCAGTGATTCTCAGTCCATCCCTTCAGAATTAGGTACCAGGCATAGAGCCGCTTTGGGAGTGAGTGAAACCAGTGACGTTTTGGTTATCGTGTTATCTGAAGAGAGAAGGGAGATTTCATTAGCTAGTCAAGGGAAGTTGAGAAGAAATGTGGAGTACCAGGAAGTAAAGCAAGCTATCAGGTCCCATCATCAGATTATCTTAAACTAAGAATAGAAATTGGCCACCATTGCAATTGAGGGCATCCAACTAAAAGGATACCACGGAGTATATCCGGTTGAAAGAAGAGAGGGGCATACCTTCCAGATAGATATTTATCTCACCACAGATATAAGTAAAGCAGCCCAGACGGATAATTTAGAAGATACTACAGACTATTCCAGTGTATACTCACTTGTAGTAGAGGAAATGGAAGAGCCCGTCAACTTACTGGAACACCTAGCTGCTAAAATTGGGAATCGGATACTGACTGATTTTTCCCAGGTAGATTCCTGCCGTATTAAGGTAAGTAAGCTGCAGCCTCTCAGTATGGATTTCTGCTACAGAACTTTTATAGAGGTAGAGAAGAGCAGAACGTCAGATTCTTTATAGCATTCTTTCGACTTAGGGCTGACTTAAGAGATAAAATAGGGTACGCAGCGAAGTAGAAAGAAAAAATCGTTTGATGAAATAGTAATTATCTCTACATTTGCGTTCCATTTATTGAAAGGCGACGTGGCCGAGCGGTTAGGCAGAGGTCTGCAAAACCTTGTACAGCGGTTCGAATCCGCTCGTCGCCTCTTCTTTTCTTTCCTTCATCAGTAAGAATAGTACATTCTCCTCCAATAATTTACGTTTTCTTACCATTCCTGGACAGGCCTTTACCATTCATTTAGGGTTTTATCCCATTCTGATTTTCCAGCTTGTGAGTTGAAAAGATTTGGTATTTTTTTACACTAAAGAACGGCGATTTATATGCCTGGTCAGAGATACTTCACCATGAGCGGTAGATGGAGTATTTCTAAGTCGCTTATTTTGGGGAGTAAAAAGTCGCATTCAGCTAATTGTTAAAGACTTAGAGAAGGTAATAAGAGGAATTTTAGGCTGTTGTTGCTATTTAAAAAAGCTATATATTGGGATTTCGTAAACTATATGTATTGAATAATAATTTTGATTGAGGTGACGTTTTAAATGTGCTTACAAGCTGAAAATCAGTATTATTTACTCTTGTCATACACTACTATTTCTCAAAATAGCTAACATACTTTATTGTTTGCTGACACTTATTAATAA
>JBCBKZ010000210.1:0-8058 GCA_038520955.1 Bacteroidota bacterium
CAAGAACTCCAGAATCTTGGATAGAATCAGGAAATACCTGGGCTTGGCCATACACTAAGGAGGTAGTGGCAATAAACATAGCAAGCAACATACGCCATAAATGTCTTGCCAACCTTTGTTTCCCTTTAACTCCCCCCTTTACCACGACTTTTACGTCCAGCATAGCCGCTATAAAAGATAGAAGCGCGAAGATGTAATAGGCTTCTAAATAAACACCATCCATCATGGCTTCCCCGCTTTTTTCTGCCTTTATCAGTAAAAGGATGTATCCTGTAAAAAACAAAATAGAAATCCCACATAGTACTTTTACATATACGGACATGCCACCCCGATTATCTTTCGCGGCTAACTTACTGGTAACTATCAGATATATAGTGAATAAGCCCACCAGGAAGTTTATAGGTTCATGGGAGGAAAATACGGCCAGATAAGAAGCCATTCCCGCCATAACTAGCATAGAATAAAAGAACACATCCCCTATGATCTTATGCCATTTTGTTCCTTTTTTCGGCAGAAGGGCTGCGAAACCTGCGATAATGGCTAATGATCCCGCCACAATATGAATCAGTAAGAAAAAGGAATTCATCATGTAGGTGCTACTTATTCCCTTAAGATGTTTTTCAACTGAATAGGGTTGCTCCGAGCTAATTTGCCTTTTACCAATGGAACAACTTCCTTCCTGATCACAAGTTCCCTGGCTTTTATCTTTACTCACTTCTTCATTGTATATTTCGCCACTAACCGTCATTCTCACAGAAAGCCTTAGCCATGAATTATAGGATATCTGTTTTTCTGCTTTTAGGAGGACTTCTTTGTACCATTCTCTCTGCCCAACAACCTAAAAGAGCCTACCATGTCCCTGAGTTTGCCCGTACATGGCATTTACCCAGCGTACATCCTGATCATATTATGCTAAATCTGACGGAGGACCCTTCGACTTCCATGAGCGTTACCTGGCGGACGAAGGTGGAGATATTGACGGGGTATGCAGAGGTAGCGTTGGCTACTGCGGCTCCCAAGTTTTGGCGCAACGCGATTACCATAAAAGCCAATACCCAAACCATGAATGCCATGACGGTTACTGGCGCTAATTCCATCAGTAATTATCATGCAGTCACCTTCACAGACCTTTTGCCAGATACGCTATATGCATATCGGGTAGGAGATGGCAGGATATGGAGTGAATGGATTCAGTTCAGAACGGCTGCACAGGAAGAAAAGCCTTTTTCCTTTCTGTATGTGGGAGATGCCCAGAACTACCTGCTGGAACTCTGGTCCCGGCTTATCAGGGAAGGCTACCGCAAAGCGCCGGATGCAGGCTTCATTATTCACGCAGGGGATTTGGTGAATAACCCTCACTATGAGCGTCAGTGGCATGAATGGTTCCAGGCAGGTGGTTTCATTCACAGCATGCTTCCTTCTATGCCTACCCCCGGAAACCACGAATACGGGCCTTACACAGGAGAAGGAGAGGATGTACTCTCCATTCAGTGGCCTTATCAATTTACCCTCCCTAAGAACGGGCCTGAAAAGCTGTCAGAAACCACCTACTTCGTAGACTACCAGAATACCCGAATAGTTAGCCTTAATACGAATACAATGATAGAGGAGCAGGTCGGTTGGCTGGACTCTGTCCTCACTGAGAATACTAAAAAATGGACCATCCTAACCTTCCATCACCCTCTCTTCTCAGGTTCTTCAGGCAGAAACAATCAGCAGCTTAGAGAGCTTTGGAAACCCATCTTCGATAAACATAAGGTAGACTTGGTTCTTCAGGGACATGATCATACCTATGCACGTGGTAGGGCCATAAAACCAGAACTAAACCTTACTGCCGGGATGAATAAGAGAGATTATAGCGGGACAGTGTATATAGTTTCTGTAAGTGGGGGTAAGATGTACGGACTCATGCCTAATGGTTGGGAAGATTTTGAAGAAGCAGAAAGAGACAGAGGGGCAGAGAATACCCAATTATTTCAGGTCATTAACATTGATGGGGATGAACTCTCCTTTGAAGCCTACACAGCAACCGGGCAGTTATATGATGCTTTTGACTTGATAAAGTCTGGTGAGGGTATGCCTAATCAATTTGTAGAGAGAAAACAGGAAGCCATTCCAGCCAGAAGATTCTCCAATTCTATTCCCTACCAAGATCAATTACCTGAAGGGATAGAGGCCCAGCTTGAAAAGCTATATGATGGTTTTAAGCTTGATGGCGTAACCTATGTAGATGAACCTGAATTTAGAGGATATAAAGTATATATGTCCAAAGAAGGAGAATATATAAAGCTTACCCTTGATGTAGAGGGGAATATTCTGGAGAATTAAATCCATTCTTTGTAGAAGAGAAAGATCCGTGAAACTGAATGAGAGAATGACTTTAGCTTAAGCATCCTTCACCAAAGGAATCACCTCCTCTCCTATCAACTGTATGGCCTCTTTGAATTGTTCATGAGTGAGGCCAGCACTGTCCATCATGAAGGAGAAGCGAGAAATGCCTCCAAGGGCTTCGCTATGGCGGATAAGTTTTTCAGCTACTTCTTCAGGGCTTCCTATGACTAATGCCCCTTGAGGGCCAGCTTGTGCTTCAAAGCTTTGACGGGTTACAGGTGGCCAACCTCTTTCCTTCCCTACTTGGTTAAAGGTTTTTTCGTAGCCAGGGAAGTAGGTGTCCTTTGTTTGCTGGGTGTTTCTCCCTACAAAGCCCAGAGAATGTAATCCCACTTCCAGCTTGGAGGGATCATGGCCAGCTTGATCTACCCCACGCCAGTAGAGATCCACTAACTGCTTAAACCTATGCGTCTCTCCACCTATCACTGCCACCATCAGAGGTAAGCCTAGTAAACCAGCACGTAAAAAAGACTGAGGTGTTCCTCCCACCCCTATCCAAACAGGGAGCTTTTCCTGATAAGGCCTGGGATAGACAGGCAGATTATTCATTGCTGGTCTAAACTTACCGTCCCAGTTCACAAACTCTTTCGCTCTAATCTTCAGTAGGAGTCTTAGCTTCTCTTCAAACAGCTGATCATATTCATTCAGGTCCAGCCCAAATAGGGGAAATGATTCAATGAAGGACCCACGCCCTACCACCATCTCTGCTCGTCCTTTAGTGATCAGGTCCAGAGTAGCAAAATTTTGGAATATTCTCACAGGATCTCCCGCACTGATTACCGTCACCGCAGAGCGCAGGATAATATTCTCTGTCCTACTAGCAGCTGCGGCCAGTATCATCGTAGGAGCAGAGTCCAGAAACTCCTTACGATAATGCTCCCCCATCCCAAAGTGGTGCAGCCCCATCTTATCTGCTAGCTCTATTCTCTCCAGCAGTTCGTTCATGGCCTGAGCTCGAGCTTCAGGACTATCTGCCACTTCTAATGAGGGCACAGCTGCGAAACTATCTATTCCGATTTGCATGTAGGATCAATGTTGAATGATGAATGTTGAATGTTGGGGGTTGAATGAGAATCATGGAGAGCTTCCCCATTATCTACCCCAAAATTATATCAATCTAAGGATTATATTGAATCAACTAGATTAACTTCGACCATGTTCGAAATGCTATCTTCTGTAGATTATACAGGCTTAGAGAACCTGGTCTGCGCTAATTTTCTTCACAATAGCTCGCTATTCTTTATAAAATTTGCTTGTCAGAACCACTAATCCTTTATTTTCATCTAAAAACTATCTGTTCCAAACATGGTCTTATGAAAACACTTCTTGCTCTTTTAGTTTCTACAGCTTTCTTAATATTCTCTTGCAATCAGCCACCCAAAGATTCCTTAGCTATTGATTATTCTCAAGCAGTCTTTGTTAGTGGGGAAGAAGGATATGCCTGCTATAGAATTCCAGCTGTCATTTCTCCTGAGGAAGGTAAACTGATCGCCTTTGCTGAAGGGAGAAAAAGAGGATGCTCAGATACGGGAGACATAGACCTGGTCATGAAAACCTCTGAGGATGGTGGTCAGACCTGGAGTCCCCTACAACTCATTTGGGACAGCGGAGAAAATACCAGCGGAAATCCAGCACCCATTCTGGATAAAAGTACCGGAAATATTCACCTTCTGTGTACCTGGAACCTGGGAACCGATAAGGAGTCTCAAATCATTGACCAGACCAGTGAGGATGGACGGCATGTGTTTGTGATACGTTCTACAGATCAGGGTAAGAGTTGGGAAGAGCCAAGAGAAATCACCTCAGCCGTAAAGGATCCCTCATGGACATGGTATGCTACCGGACCGGGATCTGGTATACAGATTCAGACCGGAGAATATGCAGGCAGACTGGTCCTGGGCTGTGATCACATAGAGGCTGAAAGCAAGAGGTACTATTCTCACCTCATCTTTTCAGATGATCATGGAGAAAGTTGGCAGTTAGGAGGAACTACTCCTAAGGATCAGGTAAATGAGTGTGAAGTAACGGAGCTCTCTGATGGGAGGCTTCTGTTAAACATGCGGAACTACGACCGTAGCCAAAAGCTAAGGCAAATCGCTTACAGTGCAGATGGCGGACTTAGCTGGACAAATCAGCAGCACGATAGCACCCTCATAGAGCCCATCTGTCAGGCAAGCCTTCAGAGCCATTCCTCTGGAGAACAGCATATGCTTTTCTTCACCAATCCAGCAGATACCACTTCACGGGTAAACATGACCCTTAGGATGAGCCTTGATGATGGACAAACATGGCCCTATTCTCTGGTTCTCCATACTGGACCAGCAGCCTATTCAGACCTGGTCATAGAAGATGAGATAATGGGTGTTTTGTTTGAAGCTGGAGAGGAGAATCCTTATGAGAGAATAGTGTATACGAGTTTTATCTTTAACTAATTCTTTGCGGCTTTACGTGCAAAATCTCACGTAAAGCCTGGCCATTTTCTCTCCAGATCCGGGCTGACTCCTCTAGCCATTCGCTTCAAGCCCATCAGGATGATAAAATTGCTCATTCTAAAAACTCATACCTCCCTACTTTGGGGAGTTCAATTTCCTTACGTTCTTCCACATAGCTGATTAGTACATCTATAAGTTTCTGCTGTCTTCCCTCTACAGCTTTTCCTTCTTTTAACCACCTATATCCGTCTCCTCCTCTGGCAAGAAATCCACTACAAGCAATGGTATAAGTCTCTCTATCTGAAATCTTCGCTCCATTTACCTTTGCCTCTACCATACGCTTTCCTAGAGGCTTACTAAAATCATAAGTTATTTCCAGCCCTGAGAATTGCGCTAGTCCATAGGTGAGACTGGCAGAATATTCTATTAACTCCTTCAGGGCTTTCCCACTTACTGATACTACTTGTAGCTGATCTATGAAAGGGTAAATATTCTTAATCTCTTCCACAGTAATTTCTCCTACATCCAAATCCGCTCTTATGCTACCTGGATTTACCAGTCCTATATCTGATCCGGAACCTTCCTTGATAGCGTCTGCCATAAAATTCCCCAGGTTGGATTCTGCGTTATACTTGCGGAAACCTGTACTAAGGTTACTCCCAATCACCTTAGTCAACTGCGGATTCTCATCTCTGGCTTTCTCTATGAGGAACTTAATATCAGGATGAGGCTCTAATCTATCTGATATGACAGGTATCAGCTTTCCTTCTTTAAGGGACACTTTCTTCTGTTTCTTATCTATGGTCAGCTTCATATACCCCAAATACTTCCCCTGCCCGAAAGTAATACCAATAAGGGTTCCGGTTTCAGGATGTCTCACCGGCTCCCAAAGTCCGTTGTCTGAATGGCCTCCCAGAATGACATCTATTCCTTTGACTGCACCTGCCATCGCATAATCCTCATCAAACCCTCGTTGGACTGAAGGATCCACTTCCTTGTCTGACTGCATAGGTGCAGACTTATTCTGGTGGGTGAGTACCACGATCATATTCACCTCAGGACGGAGCTTATTCACTAGTTTCTGAACGATAGGTGTAGGGTTCCTCACTTCCAATTCTTCTACATGAAAGGGATTAATGGTATTCTTAAAAGCTTCTACGCCCATCACACCTATCAGGCCTATTCTTAATCCTTCTTTCTCCAAAATGGTATAGTCTTGGGCGTAGGGGATATCCGTTCCTTTATAGAAGATATTGGCATTCAGGATGGGGAAGCGAGCCCTCTGTTTACTATCTAATAGCTTTTGCCAGCTATACTCAAACTCATGATTACCCAGGGTCATGCACTCGTATCCCATGCTACTGTAAATATCAAAGGGTAGGGCTCCATAGGTAACACTGGATAAGGCTCCTGTGAATATATCTCCTGCATCAAAGAGAAAGGATAATTCTTCCTCATTCCTCATCTCCTGGATCAAGGTAGCCAGTTGGGCCATACCTCCAATTTTATTGAGCGTATCATTCCAGTAAGCATCTATGGGATCATATACACTTTCAATGTCATTGGTGTATAGGATCGTTACCTCCTGAACATCATCTTTCTCCATGGGTCTTAAGGGGTCACTCTCTATGCTCGTCTTTTTCTTCTGAATAAAGGAGATGAGTTTCTGTAAGACTTCAGGCTGTTGGCTACTGAGATCTTGGGTCTCATATGGATCATTCTCTAAATCATAAAGAAGTATTTTTGAGAAGCTCTCATCTGTAATCAGTTTCCACTTCCCGTCCCGAACTGAATACATATATCCTTCTGGGTCGTCTCCAGGCCTTGTTTCGAAAGCCCAAAACAGGGGTTCTTCTCTAAGTAATTTTCCTCCTCTAAACAGTGGACTCAAATCTGCTCCATCTATTTCTCTATCACCAGGTATAGGAATCTCCAGCAGACTACAGATCGTAGGTAGTACATCATAGCCATGAGTAGGTTCTTCTGAGGTCGTTCCTGCCCCTACTTGCCCGGGATATCGGATGATGAAAGGTACTCTTAACCCTCCTTCGTAAAGGTCAGCCTTCCTCCCTCGTAGTCCTCCCGTATCTCCATACATATTGACTTCCCACGGACGCCTCCAGTCGGTGGTAACAGGTCCATTATCTGAGGTAAATATAACGAGGGTGTTTTTATCAATATCCCATTCTTCCAGTTTGTCCAGTAACCTTCCGATCTGGGAATCCATATAGGTGGTGTTAGCGTAATACTCTCCGGGACCTCTGGCAGTGACATTCTCCAGATCTATTACACCATCTGTAAACTCAGCATACATATCCGTAAATTTCTCCGGGCTGGCGATTTTAGAATGAACTTCTGCTAGCGGTACATACAGAAAGAATGGTTTCTCCTTATCCCTTCTTTCCAGATACTCTATGGCCTTGTCTACCGCTATGCCTGCTGTATATCCTTCCACTTCCCCTAGGGCCTTTCCATCTTCATAGAAGTTAGTGGGGTTTTTATGATTAGGGATAGCAAAGGCGTGTAATGCCAACCATCTGTCAAAACCGTGATCCTGAGGTTGGGTATGGTTCTGATCATATAAACCTCCATTTAGGTGCCACTTCCCTGAAAGGAAGGTCTGGTAGCCATTCTGCTTCAATATAGTTGCAAGGGTAACTTCTTCTTGCTGGAGGAATATTTCCTGCCCTTCCGGTATCCAGCTTTTGATCCCTGTTCTATAGGGTGTTCTCCCGGTAAGAAAGCTCGCACGTGAAGGCGAACAAAGGGGAGAAGGGCTGTAAAAATGGGTAAGCTTTACCCCTTCCCTTGCCAATTGGTCCAGATTTGGTGTTTGGATGAATCTACTACCATAGCAACCTAAGTCGCCATACCCAAGGTCATCTGCCAGGATGAAGACTATGTTAGGGCGATCGGATTGCTGACAAAAGAGGGATAGAGGTAATAGAATGGAGAATAATGAAAAGATGTGTTTCAGTCGGAATTGCATAGCAAGAAAGTATGTTGGATACATGAAGGTAGGGAGTTTTGAAATCAGAATGGAGAAAAGAGGTATATTTGACTTCCCCAGATAAATTGCTCGCCCGTTTTCCCAAATGAAAGAACTATTCCGTCAGAAATACCGTGTTCATTCTTCTCGAGCTACTTTTTGGAATTATGGATGGCAAGCTGCCTATTTCATTACTATTTGTACCAAGGATCAAGAACATTTTTTCGGAGAAATACGTGCAGGGGG
>JBCBKZ010000211.1:0-8029 GCA_038520955.1 Bacteroidota bacterium
AGATTGGCTCAGTGAGCCAATCTTTCTGCGAAGATGTTGGTACTTCTTTCTACATCTATGATGTACTTCAGCTCATCTCCATAGTCAGACTGAGGAATATCTCCTGGCAACAATCCTCCCACAGCTGTAAGCTGATCATAGAAGTTAGAAGGGTTATTACTCAGGGTAAGCCCCATAGGAATCCCCACCTTTCTATGAAAGCCAAGAGATACAATGTGGCTACCAAACTCCAGTCCTGGAGGGTCAGGCATCCCATCATTAGGGTAGGCATCTGGGTAGTTAGGGAATCTATGATCCAGGTATCTTCCAAACCAACCAGAATCTGGTAAGTCAGGAATGGTTTCCGGATCTTTTCCACTTAACCAAACGTCTGTTCCTCTAAAGTGAGATCCATTTGTATTGGTGTATGCCACCTGCTGAATGAAGTTGACCATTCCATCATCATAGAGAGACTTAAGGTCTATGAGGTCTGGGTGTAGGCCTACCTGATCAGCTACTCCCAATGTGTTATCCAGTTCCAGGTATTTTCTGGGACCATTATCCAGTATCCCGATGATGGGACGTCCATTTTTATAGGTATCGTATTGATCCAGGGGAATGAGGGTGTTAAGACCATCATTTCCTCCGTGTAGCTGAATGATGACCAGAATCCTGTCATTGACCTGATCACAGGTAAAGCTCTGCGTCATCAGGGAGCGTGCCATGGTACGTACCGGAATACCCCCCAAGGCAAAAGGAGCCGCACCCAGAGGAAGGGAACTTTTGAGAAAATTTCTTCTTTTCATGAAGGTATATGATTAATTCAATAGAATTGTCAGTTTTTGATATCAGCCTATTTGAAATTCAGGGGATTGGATGATGGCCCGTACCAGCTTCTTCAACTGAGGCTTGATGGCACTGTCATCTCCTGTTCCTTTGTACATATCCCACTCGTTAGCCCAGTTGAGTTCAGATAAGTCGTCCAGCAGTATGCTATTCAGGAAATAGTCAAATCTGTCAGCACTCACCTCTTCTGGTAACAGATAGGAAAGTAATTCGCTCAGTAAGTGCTGAGCAATTCTGGCTCCCTGGTGAGGGCCCATGATTCCATTAGGATCCATGCCATCATAGTCAGTGATATTCTCTGTATTTTCTACAAAGGCCATCACATCCATCTGCATGATTTCTCCTCCATCCAGGTGCTCATCTGCTAGCACATATCTGGCTGGGATAGACTTAGAGCTGATCCATAGTCTATTGAAGTCCGGTGCCTGGAATACAGGCTCATACCCGGCTACGTCTGGTGGTGCAAACAGATCAAAACAGGCATCTGATAGTCTTTTCTGAACCCCCCAGCGGAAGAAAGTAACGTAGGACTCAAAAGCATCCACTGCCGGATCAGGAATAGGAACCTGAAAATACCTGATGATGTTGGTCTGCAGATCCATAGGAGACTTAATCAAGGCTCCTATAACCTCGTCAGCATTGTTATCATTATCCTCATCATAGAAGTGCTGACTAGTCATTAGCTGTCTTAATACAGGCACTACCTGATAGTTGTTATTTCTCAGGGTAGCGGCCAGTGGCTGAATGATGTCATTCTCTGCTTCCTCAGAGATAGTAGTCTTCACAAACTGCCTGTACATTCTTCTACAAATAGTAACGGCTGTAGCAGGCTGGTTGAAAATCATGTCTACTAGATCTCTGATTTCATCCACCATGGTTTCCTGGGTAGCTCTACCTGTGATGATGGTGTTATTGAAGGCTGGAGAGAATGCTTTATCCTCTACATCATGCCTTTCTATCATAGGGGTAGCAGCAGGCAGACCTGTTTCTACATCTATGTAGAGAGGATCATCCCAGTCTGTATTTTTTCTGAAGCCAGTAAGCAGTCTGGCAGCAGCACGGATATCGTCTTCCGTATAGTTAGTGTAGTCGCCATCTCCTATTTGGGGACCCTTCCCAATGGTGAATAGCTCGAAAAATTCTCTCGCGAAGTTTTCGTTAGGATTACCTTTTATACTCTCACCTATATCCAGGTAGTCATTCATCCCGTTATCCAGACAGATTTTGAGTGCCAGGTCTTTATAAGAACCGGTTGCAAAATGCATGAACAGTCTGAGGGTGTAGTAATGGTCCTCACTTCTGTCCAGGTCCTTAAAACTGGTACTAAAGCTGGTATGAAGAAAGAAGGTAACCTTAGCAAAGGCGTTTAAGCCATTTGCCGGACTAAGTGCATGGTGTAACCACCATGAGTTGGCGATGAATTTCAGTTCATCATTGCTTGAGTTTGCAGGTGTTTGTCCACTGATCAACCAGGTTTCTCCTGTTTTGGGATCTACCGGATGATCTGGCAAGGGAGGGAAATTCATCAGCTGAGTTAAGGCTTCTTCAGCAGTTTTTGTGGCGAACTCGTCTATTTCTTTTCGGGTAGCTCCTAAGGTGGCCCGTCTTAATAAATGAGCAGCTAACCTTTTGCCAAGTACACCTGTACGCGGATTCAGTGATGCCATGGATTAAATTGCTGTTAATGGTAAACGAACGTTAAAAAGTGTTGAAAAAAAGGTAATCCTCTAGAAGGTTTTCTGATTTAACTAAACCTGTGTAGGAATATTCAAAATCTGATCCTTTATAATCACCTTGTCTTTCAATGAACTATTTCTAATTACTGCACCAAAAGTACGGTAATAACCCGATATATTGGATTATTAGTATGTAAAAATGAGGTGGATGTTAAATGAATGGCTCTTTCGTAATAAAAACGGAGCAAATTATTCATCCAGAAAATATTTGAATAAATATTGCATTAAAGAAGGGGCTTTTTAACAATGATTTTATAAGATTTAGCGTATATAATTGAGATTAAGCATGTAATATTTTTTGAATTTATTTGGATATAACTCTTGGTAAATTTTCCATTTTTGTAAACAGTGTGCAGGAAACTACTAGTCTGTATAGATATATAGAAAGAATGTCCAGGCCTCAAACGTATATTTTACTAGTCCTTCTCTTTATATTGAGTATACCACTTCATGCTCAGCTACCTCCAAACCAACCAGAACAAGACTGTTTCAGTGCCATTCCGGTTTGTCAGGACGTATATGTGCAGAATAATGCCTATACGGGAGCGGGCTCTGATCCGGACGAGATCAATGCTGCTTTATCCTGTAGACTACTGGGAGAGATTAACAGTGTCTGGTATGTTTTTAAAATAGAGACTCCAGGGAATCTGTGTTTTACCATTACCCCAAATACAAATACAGAAGATTATGACTGGTCATTGTTCAACCTGACTGGTAGATCTTGTGCAGATATTAAATCTGTGCCTGGGCTGGAGATAGCTTGTAGCTGGGATGCTCCGGACCTGGTAGCTGGTTGTACAGGCGTAACTGGGGTAAATGGCCAAACCGCGGGTCCTTGCGGCTTACAAAACAGAGCATGTATCCCTGTAAATGCAGGAGAGACTTATGTATTAAATGTGAGTAACTTCACAGGTTTTGACAATGGATACGTGTTAGACTTCAGCCAGTCTACGGCTGTGTTGTTTGATGATACCCCTCCGGATATGACGGGTGCGTCTCCTAACTGTGAGGGAGTTGCCGTTACATTTTCGGAGAATGTACTATGTAATACGGTAGATCCAGGAGACTTCACTGTAACAGGTCCTGGTGGACCTTATGCCATATCTGCCATTTCCAGTGATAACTGTGATGCAGGAGGTACCTTTGACAATACATTCAGACTGACCATAGATCCTCCCATACAATTTCCCTCAAATTACAGCGTAGCCCTGGTGGGAAATGTATCAGATTTTTGTGGTAATACAGCTAATCAGAATTCTCAGGATGTATTCCTGATTCCCCCGCCCAATTCTTCTATAACAGCAGTGGATCCACAATGCCTGGAGGTCAATGATTTTGAGTTTATCTATGATGGAGGATCTGTAGACCTGATTAATTATACCTGGGATTTTGGAGATAGTACAGGTTCTACCGGACCTACTACGGAGCATACTTATCTAAGTTCTGGGCCTAAAACTGTTACGCTGACCATCAGAAACATTAATAACTGTGTAGATACGGGTACGCTGGATATACTGGTGCATCCCACACCCGTGGCAGACTTTTCGGTAGACAGCACTCAGTGTTTAGGGGATACCCTGGGCTTAGTCAATTTATCTACCATAGATAGTGTTTCTGCCCTGTCCAGTTATCAGTGGTCTATGGGAGATGGACTGGTTACCAATCAGGATTTGCCAGCCCATGTATATCTGGAACCTGGGCCCTACTCCGTGCAGCTAAATGCCTTCAGTGTATCTAACTGTGTAGGGACTACCACCCGAGACATAGTGGTCTTCCCGAAACCTGAGGTAGATTTCTCCATGGAGGATAATGTATGCTTTTATGATTCTGCCCACTTTGTCAACTTGTCTACCATACGCTCAGACATAGCCAATGACAGCTTACAACGGTGGGTATGGTCTTTTGGAGATGGCGCCACCCTGGATAATATGTTAGCACCTGCCCATCAGTATGATACTTCCGGTATTTATCCGGTAAACCTCACGGTATTCTCAGATAAGGGCTGTGCAGATAGCCTGACACAAGACATAGAGATATATTCTACGCCTTCTCCTATCGTAACCTTTGACACGGTCTGCTTTAGTGACAGGGCTTTCCTTCAAGCTGTCCCAATTCCGGGAGGTACAGCCAGGTGGTATGAGCAGATGATGGATACACTTCCTTTCTTCTCTGGGGCCACCTACCTAACAGATCCAGTAGTCTTTAATCAGACCTATTATGTGGATGCCATTTCTGCTGAGGGATGTGTAAGTGAAAGAGATACCGTTTCAGCCTATCCAAGAATACCCGCTGAAGGCTTCATTTCAGCCAGTGATTCAGTCCTGGAGTTGCCATCAGCCATTGTCACCCTGGCCATTCCGCCGGATGTAAGAGGGGCAGAATTTGAATGGAGCTTTGGAGATGGAGTCGTATCCGTATCTGAAGAACCGGTACACGAATATCAGTTCCCTGGGAAATATCTGGTTACAGTAGATGTGATAGATGACTTCGGCTGTGAGTATGACTTTGACAGAGTAATTGAAGTCAAGAAAACTGTAGCAGTCTTTGTGCCCAGTGGATTTTCTCCTAATGGAGATGGCATTAATGATGAGTTCTTCATTAATACACGATCACTGACCAGATTTACCATCAAAATTTACAACAGACTTGGAAACCTGGTCTATGCTTCCCAAAACCCTGATTTCAAATGGAGTGGGGAAAGTGATGAAGGGGTGGTATTAGCTGAGGGGGTATATACCTACCGTCTAGATGCGCTGGATATAACGGGAGATCAAGTTACAGAGCTAGGGACAGTTACCCTTTTTAGGTAGTGTTTACCAGTCATTTATAAAAAAATATACTGACAGGGGCCTCATTTTTTGAGGCCCCTGTTTTTATGATGAGTTCGGATTTTTGAGAATTTGTGTCAGGAAGAAAAGATGGTGTTGATAAATTTCGATAGGCAAATATTTCAAAAATGTAGTCGTTCTGGCACAGGGCTTGTGGTATAGATCTTACCACCTATCAAATACAATTTTTAGCTGCATACTTGAGGGGAAGTAAATATCTGATGAATCAGATATTTATAGCTTTTTTAAAAATATAAATTCATTGACTTGTCAGTTAATTTGTATATTGATAGTTGGGAAATTTATTGTGAACAAACAGCTTACATATTGCCTAATTAGGGAAGGGCTACTTTGGATAAGTATGCTCATACCGCTCATGGTTTTTTCTCAAGCCGTTCCAGTTTATGATTCTGAAAATGCTGGTGGAGTGGATAGCCTTAGTTGGTTAAAAGAGAAGCAAAAAAGTCTGATCTATAAAGGGGATTATCTGGGAGCAGTAGAGATGGGAACTCGAGCTCTCAGGATAGCGAGGGATGTCCAGAGCCACGAAAGTATCATTGAACTTAATAATGCTAACGGAGTCATTCACCATAAGCTGGGGAATGATGAAGAGGCATTAAGGGTATTTTATGAAGCCCTTTTATATGAGAAACAGTACCCCTATCCCGCCTACCTTCCTAAAATTCTGAATAATATAGGCACAGCCCTTATGCAGCAGGATAGCCTGGATAAGGCATTGATGTACTTCGAAAAAGCATTGGATGTAGTAGAATTTAGTGATGATTCTACTTTTAATTTTGCCCCCCTGGCTAATATAGCGCTCATCTATTTTCAAAGAGGAGAATATATACAATCCATCGCTGTCCAGGAAGAGGCGCTCAAAACGCTTTCTCTTAACACCTACAATGATAAATGGAACTACTCCAACCTTTGTAATAACATAGCCAAAGCCTACTTGGAGATTTCTGCCTACAGTAAGGCTCGCATGTACCTGACTATGTCTTCTGAAGTCTCCAAAGAAATTGAGGCAAAGGACATCAGTTTAGAGAATTACCAACATTGGGCACAGTATCATGAAGAAACTGGAAGTCCCCGTGAAGCCTTGAGATATAAAAAGCTGGAATTAGAGATGAGTGACAGCTTACTTAACCAGCAGATCACCTCTGAAATTACCCAGTGGCAATCCCGATTTGAGGGCCTTAAAAAGGATCATGAAATTGATCTATTGACCAAGGAAAGAAAGTACCAGCAGGAAAAAATCACCCGCCAGCAGCAGATACAGAGTTCACTCATCATTACGTCTCTCTTTCTGATTGCCATCATCTATCTATTGTTTCAAAATGTCTCAGCCAGAAAAAAAGCTCAGCGGGAAACCCAGAGTGAAAAAGATCTTTCCATAGCTTACCTGAACGCCTCAGATGGTATCCTGATGAAAGCTGATAAGGACCTCCAACTTAACTTCATTAATGAGAAAGGTGCTCAGCTTTTAGGACTTAATGGCGAACAGGAGAAAAAGAGTATTTGGGGCATTCTCTCTGATGGGCAAAGGGACAGTAAACTGGAAGAGGACCTGAAGCATCTTGTTTCGGGAGATAAACTTACCCCTATCAGGGTTAGAAGCAATATTTCAGATGCGGAGGGGAATTACATGCATTTCTCCTGGACCATCACCCGCTTAACAAAAGAAGGGGAAGAAGCCGTACTGTTTTTCTCCGGGCATGACCTGACCGAAATAAATTATTCTGAGAATGTGATCAAGACTGCCATGATTGAAGGGCAGGAATTGGAGAAAGAACGCATAGCAAAAGAAATCCAGGAGGCACTAGGCCCACTATTATCTTCCTCTAAGCTTAGGCTATTAGAGTACGCTGATAAGGTGAAAACCAAAGAGGGAAAGCTTTTTGATACCATCGGCTTACTGGATAAGTCCATGGCTGAATTAAAGGCCATTTCCCAAAGCCTCTCTGCCAGTAGAATTAAGAACTATGGATTGATAGCTTCTGTGATGGAATCCTGTCAGGAGATAAGTGGAAGGACTAAGACAGAGATCAACTTCCAGCCTTACTATATACAAGGCGTCTTTCCTACAGACATGGAGTTGAGTATTTACAGAATCTTCCAGGAGATTACATTATTCTCCATTCAATACCTGAAATCAAATACGGTTAATGTCCACCTGATAGAGCATACTGATAGTGTGCTACTTAACATCTTCCATGACGGAAGGGAAATGGATCATAAAGTTTCCGAGACCAGTGAGTGGACTAACATCAATACCAGAATTCAGATAGCCAAAGGACAGTTGAAGATGCAGCATTCTCCTAAACAAGGCTATCTCTTCTCCATCAACTTCCCCTACGGATAGAATTTATCTCCCCTACGGATAAAAAAATACCACATACATAGTGAATACGTATGTGGCAAACTGTCCTATAATTCTAATCTGATCTATTTTCATAGATCCTTCACAAAAGAACGTCTGAGAAACTCAGATTCTTAAGGCTATAAGTTGACGAACTCTTAAAGGTCTCTTGTATAGAATAAGCCTATGGGCCCTTCATAAATACCGCCAATATTACCGATATCCTTCACCTTGATAGCAAGTACATTTTCTTCCCCTCTCTTTAGAAACTCTTCTGG
>JBCBKZ010000212.1:0-8015 GCA_038520955.1 Bacteroidota bacterium
CATACATTGCTTCATTGAAGGGCTGCGATTTTTCCCCTTGCTCAAACTGGGTGCAGTTGAGTATCAGGCAAAAGCCGATAAGACTTAGGATATGTATTCTCCAATAACGAGGCATTTAGGTATTCTCCTGTATGACTTGATAAATAAGGTGGGCTTCGTATCCTTTTTGCTGAAGGAATCTGATCATTTTCGCTTTTTCCTTACGTATGCTCAAATCCGGGATATCCTTTTTCTTTTTTTCTACAAGTAGCTCAAGCGTCTTCAGGTAATCTTCCTCTTCTATCTCCTCTTTGAGGGCCCGTTGAATCAGCGCTTCTTCTATGCCTTTCTCTCGCAGGCCTTGTCTAATCTTGGCTTTCCCCCATTTCTTTTGAGAAAACTTGCCTCTGACAAAGCTATGGGCATACCGCTTGTCATTGAGAAATCCTTCTTCTTCCAGGTGCTGGAGAAGGAGGGGAATCTCATCACTGAGGGTTCCTAAAGCTTGTAGTTTTCTTCTTACCTCTGTGCTATATCGCTCCTGATAGGCACAGAACTTGTAGATTTTCTTCAGAATTTCTTTATCCACACACTTCCAATTACCTCATGTCATTTGTCCAAAATAAAATGGACAGTTATGAGTTAACCAATAGTATTCATGTCTTTCAATGAGTGATAAGTTATGAAAAAGCGTTTAATACTTCCTTTTTTAGTGATAGCAGGCATTTGTCTGGGGGCATGTAAAAAATATGAGGATGGACCCGTCTTCAGTTTACGTTCCAAGAAAGAGCGGGTAGCTAATAACTGGAAGGCCGGCCTGTTATCCAGAAATAACCTGGACGAGCTGGAAGAATTCAGCACCTTTGAACTGGATTTCTCTAAAGGAGGAAGCTTTGAGTGGCGCGTACAGCCAGCCAGTGATTCCACTGTCCAGACATTAAGCGGAAACTGGGAGTTTGCCAAGGTGAAAGAAAGTATTAAGCTGACTTATGCGGTAGATAGCCTAGGGACTGATAGCATCAGACTATTGTTTATGGATATCAGGCGCTTGAAAGAGGATGAAATGTGGCTGGAGTACCTCTGGATAGATGACCAGTATTTTGTCCAACTGGTTCCCAGGTAGAACAAAGAAAATTATATCCGAAAAATACATGAAGAGTGTCTTTAAGGCACTCTTTTTTTATTAGTTTTGCGATTCAAAATAATCAGATTTTTATGAGCTATCGCATAGAGAAAGATACCATGGGGGAAATCCAGGTTCCCTCCGAAAAGTACTGGGGCGCCCAAACCCAGCGTTCTATCCAGAATTTCAAAATTGGTGGACAGAAGATGCCTATGGAGGTTATCCAGGCTTTCGCCTACCTGAAAAAAGCAGCTGCTTTAACCAATGCCTCTCTAACCTCCTTCCCGCAGGATAAAGCAGATACGATAGCCAAGGTATGTGATGAGATCCTTGAGGGGAAACTGGATGAGCACTTCCCGCTGGTAGTGTGGCAGACAGGTTCTGGTACACAGTCAAACATGAACGTGAATGAGGTAGTCGCTAACAGAGCCATAGAAATCTTAGGGGGAACCATAGGGTCTAAGAGCCCTGTCCACCCAAACGATGACGTAAATAAATCTCAGTCTTCTAATGACACCTTTCCTACGGCTATGCACATAGCTGCCTATAAAATGATGGTGGAGGTGCTGATTCCTAAGGTTAAGAAGTTGAGAGACACCCTGGCAGAAAAGTCTGAAGCTTTTATGCAGGTGGTAAAGATAGGTCGTACCCACCTGATGGATGCTACCCCTGTAACAGTAGGGCAGGAATTATCTGGGTATGTAGCTCAGATGGATAAAGGCTTGGAAGCTGTGGAAGCGAGCTTGCCTCACTTACAGGAACTAGCATTAGGAGGAACGGCAGTAGGTACAGGACTCAATACTCCTGATGGATATGCTGAAGCAGTAGCTAATAAAATAGCTGAACTGACCGGTCTACCTTTCAGCACAGCTGACAATAAATTTGAGGCCCTTTCTGCACATGATGCCATAGTGGAAGCTTCCGGCGCCATCCGCAGACTGGCTGTAAGTATGATGAACATAGGGAATAATGTTCGTCTGTTAGCATCAGGCCCAAGATGTGGAATCGGAGAATTGATCATTCCAGCTAATGAGCCAGGCTCTTCTATTATGCCCGGAAAGGTAAACCCTACACAGGCAGAGGCCTTGACCATGGTGTGTGCGCAGGTAATAGGAAATGATGCTGCCATAGCCGTTTCAGGAACGCATGGACATTTTCAACTGAATGTGTTCAAGCCAGTCATGATCTATAACTTACTGATGTCTGCCAGAATTCTTGGGGATGCCTGTGAGTCATTCAATGATAATCTGGCGGTAGGGATAGAACCTAATCACGCCCGTATTAAGCAGAACCTGAATAACTCTCTCATGCTGGTAACTGCCTTGAATACTGTCATAGGGTATGATAAGGCTGCTAAAATTGCGAAAACAGCTTATGCTGAGAATACGACATTAAAAGAAGCAGCTATATCTTTAGGGATATTGACTGAGGAAGAATTTGATAAAGCCGTAGTACCTGAGAAAATGGTGGGGGATCTGCCTTCTTAAGCTAACTACATACAGGATTTACAGGAATGGAAAAGATAGTTGTGCTCACTGGTGCAGGCATCAGTGTAGAAAGTGGTTTGAAAACCTTCAGAGATGCTAACGGCTTATGGGAAGGCCACGACGTGATGGAAGTAGCATCTCCAGGGGGCTTTGCCAAAAATCCTGAGCTGGTATTACGATTTTACAATGAGAGAAGAGCTCAGCTAAAAGAGGTATTCCCAAATGAAGGGCATAAGGCCCTGGTACGTCTCGAAGAAAAGTTTGAGGTCAATATCATCACCCAGAACGTAGATAACCTACATGAGCTAGCTGGATCCAGTGAAGTTCTTCACCTGCATGGTCGTCTGGACCAGGCTTGTTCCGTGAAAGAGAAGCAGTACGTCATTCCTATGGACGGGGATATTCAGTTAGGGGATAAGGGAGAAGATGGTGAGCAGCTCCGACCCAATATTGTCTGGTTTGGAGAAGCTGTTCCTAATATTGTACCTGCAGCAGAGCTTGCCTCGGAAGCTGAAATCTTCATCATTGTGGGAACTTCTTTGGTCGTTTATCCTGCTGCCGGTCTGATGGAATATGCACCACTAGGTACGCCTATTTACGTTGTGGATCCTAACAGGCCTTCTATGCATTCCAGCCATCATATAGAGTTTATTGAAGAACCAGCCACTACTGGGGTTCCTAAGCTGGTGGACAGGTTGCTGAAGTAGTTCAATTTTGGCTAAAAGCTATTTTTGAACCAGTGTTGCGACGCCTGCCGCGGGCCTTCATTTTGGCATTCGCCCCAAAACGAAGCAAAAACGCTTTGCCTCACCAATGCTACGCTACAATCCGCCCACGATCGGTGGTGAGGCGGCCCCCCTCGTAAATAGTTCTAGAATGCTTTTTTAGGAATGTAAAATCAATTAGAATACTGAAATTCAGTAGACTGTACTTGTGGGAAGATGTTGATTTTCGATGTGTTCCCAGGCTTAAATTTGATACCCTTGTGGGTATGTGGATGTTGATTTGTGGGGTCAGTAGGGAGCTAGCCAGTTATTTTTCTGATGCAGTTTGATATCTCAAGACATACGGAAAGGTCAAACGACCTGATAGGATGTTTTTGATTAAATCTTTTCAGCGGAATTCGAGATACTATCTCCTGCTCTGGGCCAGTAATCTTGTACTGTAGAGATTTTTGATGGTGGCCAAACCTTGACTATTAGAAGGTAGCTCCAGGCAATTATGAATGCTTTCCTTTTCCTTTTGGGTAAGATGGAAACTCAGAGAAGCAGGCGTTTGCATGATCTCCCTGGGATACTCAAAGGGTACTACCTCTACCTTTCCGTCATACCACTCTCCAATAAATTCCATAAGGTAGTCATTAGAAATGTCTTTGGCTTCCAACATGGATGCATAGCCACTACCTATAGGAAGCAGCATTTGGTTAATGACATTGGCATTGGCTACATCAGAGATGAGCGCTTCTCTATGCGTATCACGGATCTGTACGAAGAGGACAGATCGGGTGTTTTTCGCGAACCAGTCCTTAAACTCATATAAGTATTTGACAGAGGTCTGCGTACCAAAGTTATCCAATGCTCCTGCGTCCATCACCTTCATGATGGGATCAGAGGGAAGTTCCACTATGGGCAGTACATAGGGGAAGCTGGCATTCATTCTCAAGGCTGACACCATATGCAGGTTATCAGGCCTGTGATTCTCAAACAGCCTTCTAAATTCTATTCCTTTTGCCCGTGTTTCATATTGGTCGCTGACCTTATTGGGTTTGGTGAGATAGGAAACAGGGGAAGAAGAAACATATAGCTTTCTCCCTTCATTGATAATGGTAGGAGTAATGATTACCTGGGGAATCTTACCTTCCTGTTCCCATGGGGTGTAATCACCCAGCTTTCTACCTGCAAACTCAGGAAGGTTCTTTCCAAGCTGTTCATCAAAAGAATATCCGGCATCTTTCTGAATCCACTGATCTTCTACCTTTTTCTTTTGATTAGGCAGTAGCACTTCAGTGTACTGCTTGAAGAAAATACTATTCAGTAAATCCTTAGAAATATTTTCTCTATAGACCTGATCATTGAGATCAATTTCTTCTCCCATCTGGGACCTCATATATAGCTCCCTAAAATAGGTTAAGCCAAACATGCCTCCGGAAGCACCCGTCATAAGACGTATTTCTTCTGTCATGGCTCCCTCAGACAAGCTGTCAAGTTGCTGAAGGACAGAGAGTGTCCATAAGGCAGATCTTAGTCCTCCTCCTGAAGCTGTGACAAAAACAGCTCGGGGCTTATTATACTTCCCATACTTTGCCTGATAAGCGTCTTTCCAATTGTCCAGCATCTCTATGGTGTACTCCTTATCAGAGAGAATAAACTCATCCTGGGTAATGGCTGATTTAGTATCATGCTCATAACAAGCGGCGGCCTGTGCATAGTCTAGCCCTCTCACACGATGTTCTTTCTTTAAAATCCCCATACGTGTGTAGGCCAGAACCAAAATGACCAAACTGGCAACTACAGCCACTCCTACTTTGCGGAACCAGAAGGTAACTGCTCCGAAGACCAGAAGGATAAGTGAGAATACCAGTAAGAAACTGGCGCCTGCCGGAATTTGGAAGAATGGATTTTCATTTGCCAGGCCCAGAGTAGCGATAAACACAAAAGTCAGGATCTGTAAAATCAGGAGTTTCCGGTGATGCTGACTGAGGTTTTTGACTACTTCTCTTAAGGCCGGAACATTAGCTCCCGCAGTAGAGGCTATTCTGAAAGGGAACATGAGGAAGTGGTTGGCCTTCTGATCTGATTTCAGACTTTTCCGGGCTTTCCCAAGTAATACCCAGTTATTTTTTGAATTGGTACGATTAGCGATGGTGTCAGCCAGTTTAGACCCGAATCTGTGGATAAGGCTTCTCTGTGCAAAGAAGTAAGAGGCAGAAATCAGAAATACTGTACAGATTCCTGACAGTAGCCCCAGTATTTTTTCTATAACCAGTAAATTGAATTCTCCAGCAGTCTCTACCTGAAACTGTATGAAATGATAGAGGTAAAATGCCAAAAAAGTGCCTGGTATAATGAAGTTATTATAGGCAAGCGTGAAAAACGGGTTCCGGGTCTGGGCGATAAAATGAAACCTGTAGCTCACATTTATATAGAGAGTGATAGTATAGGCAAATAGGAAGGCACCTAGAGAAGAGCCTACAATGAAGACACTCCAAAAATTCTCTTTTCCAAGATACTCAGGTTCAACAAAAAGGTAGGAACCCCCCATCTCCTTAGCTATAAGCCCATAGCTAAGACCTAGTACCATGAGCCAAAAAAACAACAGGATCTTGTAATGCTTGAGTTGAATGAGCAGTAGCTGTATGGGGAGGAACATCTCCATGCTTCTAACCCAATTTTTTAAGCTACTCATGACTGGACTATTAATTAGTTAAACTTCATTCGGTAAGTTTTAGGCTTGTGTTTGTAATCCTAGTAAGTTTTCCCTCTTTATGAAGCTTTCTCAAAATAAAATGAGAATCCCTCCACAAATGGGATTTTTTGAAGTGTAGTCAAACGCGTGTGTGAGATTAATGCTTTAGGATATAATTAAGATACGAAAAAGGCTCCCCTGTGGCTGCCTCAGAGCTTAGAAAATATCCTCTTTTGTTTAATTTATGGTGTGAAACAGGAATATGTTACCGTGAACCGGAAACTAAATAGGTTCAAAAAGGAAAGTTTCACTTGCCAAGAGGGAAGAATCCAGGTACTGCCACTCAAATTCTCCGAATTTTTTCATTCCATCAAAGTCTACCAGCTCCCTCAGTTTGATAATCTCACCTGTAGTAGTATCTCTGTCAGCATGGTAGGTGAAGAATCTGGTTTGGATTAACGCCCCATTTTCCTGATTGATGTAGAACTCCCAGGTGGGATGCTCTCCCAAAGGATAATAGTCTACCGTGAGTACATCACAGTTGACACCATCTACTACCAGTGTATAAACAGAATCTGACAAGTGTGTGGCGGAGTCGGTTAGGACCATAGGTAAACCCAAAAGATATCTATAATAGTCTCTGGACCTTTCTGCAGCAGCACAATTTAGGCGATACCTGCTGCTATCTTCCGCACTAAGATCAGGTTTTGCCCAGCTACTCTGGCACTCTTCCTCTCCTTTGACTTCTCTGGTAAAGGCATAGCCGTCCTGTAGGTACTGAGAAGTAAAGGCACTCTTCTCATTGTCCAACACTACGATCATCACTCTTTTATCTTCCGATCTACTTGGGATGTAGGACTGCATCTCCACAGATGAGGCAAATGTGGCCCAGTTATTTTCAGGATCGTGGAAGTTGATGGTTTTCTCCAGAATCTGTTCCGCTTGTGTGAGAATCTTTTCTTCCTGAGGCTGGCTGGGCTGACAGCTAAACAGGATTAATGCGGTTAGAGAGAGTAATAACAGGTATTTCATGCTAAGAGCTTAGACTGCAATAGTACATTTTTCAAAGAAGAATACCCAAAAGAAAACAGCCTCACTTCCAGGGTGAGGCTGTTATACTTAGAAACTAGGTAAAAAGTGTGTTACCACTCGAATACATTTATTCCGGCAGAGAATGTCTGTACTTCAGGTCCTTCTCCTTCTTCAAAGAGGTCGCTCAGGTTATAGTTCACGTACAGGCGGAACCATCTTAAGCTAAGTCTTCCGGTTAATCCATACCTGACAGGGTTCAGGTTGAAATCATCTTTTATTTTGATTTTGTCATTCCCTATTTTTTGTTTGGTTCTACTTCCCCACAATAGCCCTACATAGCCTCCCAGAGAAAGCTGAACACCTCTGCTGGAACCAGGTCTGGTATTGAAGTGAAGCATCAGAGGAAGCTGGGCATAGCTGGCAAAGAGCTTGTTTCTGTCAAAGTTCTCACCACTAAAGCTAATATTGAGACTGTCCTGATCCGGGGCCAGTGTGATATCATTGTTGAAGTAGTAGTTATTGAAATCTACTGTAAGGGCTGTTTTCAAACTGACTGCACCTCTTCCTATCAAGGGTACTGTAGTAGGCAGGAAGTGAAGGGCTACATGTCCACCTGGACGAAATACGCGTAATTCCAGTTCTTCAGGAGCAGCATCCTTCCCAAAGGTGCCATCACTATTGTGGTAGTTAGTAACCCCTATGTCAAATGCCAGGAAGTCTACATTTCCGTTGCGGTCCCAGGTCCAATCATGGTCCCAATGGTCATCATCCCAATCATCGTCGTCATCATCGCTACCGAAAGAGAAGGTATGTTCTTCATTAGAACGCTTGGGAATGCGGATCTGTGTTTCCTCATCATCTGAGATGATAATCAGCTTTTTCTCATTCCACTTGATCTCTGTAGTATCCTTAGCTTCTCTTTCCTCCGTTTCCTGTGCCTGAAGCCCACTGCTTATAAAGGTGGTGGCCATCATAATGGCTATTATTTG
>JBCBKZ010000213.1:0-7955 GCA_038520955.1 Bacteroidota bacterium
TTAGCGGCTATCTCATCTAGTCCTGCTGGCCATGGGCAGAAGCACTGGCTTCCTCCTGCATTTAGGTTATCTGGTATGAGAGCTATAATGCCATTCACAGAAGGATCACAGGTCTCCTCAAAGAAGCTCACATTTAAGGTGCTCACATTGCCTGAGGTAATAGGACCAGGGACCTGTAAGATTTGCAGAGGCACTGCATCGCTACTCAGTGTCCCTTCAGAATTGGCGCAGAAAATCCAGACTTCTACATCTCCAGCAGTGGTGGTACCTGTATTGGTGACAGTTAGGTCAAAGATAAACTCGTGTCTTTCTGCAGGAATATTGTCAGGATAAGTATTAGCCACCACATTCTGAAAGAAAGGAGTCAACTGAGGTTTATCAGCTGTGGGAGTTATTTCTCCACTACCGGTAATAGAAATGGTGCTATTACAACTGCTTCCGGTAGCTGCACAGAAGACGGAAGTTTGTCGAAGGGTTTGTACCACGATAGGCTCAGATTCTGTACAGAATAGTCCTCCATCATCCCCAATATCAAAGGTAAAGCTGGACTCCTCTCCATCAAGTAAGTCCGGCATAGGCCAGCTTATGACTGTTTGATTCCCAACTGTCTTGATGGAGCGCTTGGTGTCGTCTATGCAGAGTCCACTCAGGCAACCACCATAGGCATCAAAAGCCAAGCCTGCTGGTAGGAAGACTTGTATAGAGTCCTCCAGGGCCACTGCCGTAGTTCCTACTTTCTGGAAACTGATAAGCAAGGCATTCACGTCGGTACAGCCTGTGAAGCTATTGCTGAGGCTAATCTCATTAAATTGAACGCTATAAGGGTTAGTAACCCCATTCAACGGAATTTCGAGAGAACTACCTACAGTTCCGCTTCCCGTGGCAAGCGCACCGCAGGAAGTGAAGGCCAGGGTTTGAATGTCCAGGCTGGCACCACTTACAAAATTACAGTTGGGTTGGAACAGAAGCCTGAGAATGACGGTATTACTGTCAGGCCTGTAAGAACCTTTTAAGGCATTCCCTGCACCGAAGTTGGTGGCATCTAACTCTTCCAGGTCTACTTCCCAATTTCCCTGTACGTCAGGATTTAACAAGGCCGTTTCCCCTGCGGCATCTACCTGACGAGGCGTAGTCCCTACGGGATATTCTATATAAGCCGAGTTGGGAATATAGTCCAGTCCCCCCATACCGGTTCCCAGGTTTTGGGAGAGTTGGAGTACTATGTCCTCCAGGTCTGCTCCTTCCACCGCACTGAGGGTAAGCTCTACCGGAAAGGAAACACACATGTCCACATCCGTTCTGTTCCAGGCAGCTGAGGCCGGATCAGCCGGATCTGTTGGTGTGTTGAATAGCGAACTGAAACTGGAAGACAATTGTGCTTCCGTTGCATTGATGTATAAGGTAAGAGATTCCGGCGTACAAGCAGGATTTAACGGGTCTGCTGGATACCCACTACAATCCCAACCGAAATATACGATCAGACTATCTGACAGGCAGTTGGCATTATCAGCCGTAATGGTGAAATTCTGACTACTGCTGGTACCCAGGTTTCCTAGCTCATAAATACCGTCAGCATTCGGGAGAATGGGGGTCCCAAGATTATCTTCTAATACAATACTATTACTCCCTATCAGATTAGTTGGAGAGAATAGCCTGATCCAGCTAAAATCTGCTGCTGAGAATGAGGATCCGTTGGTGAGGGTGATGTCCCAACTCACCTCATCCAGTGTACCTGTGATGGTAGCCTGAGGAGAACTGGCCTCCAATTGAGGGGCTCTGTATTGAAGTTCTGATCCCATGCTAGCCGTATCTATCTGCCCGTTGTTCTGAAGCATGGTGAGCCTGTTAGCCAAAGGATCATCCATAGCCAAGGCGTAAGAGGCAGGAGAATTACAAGACGGACTTAAGAACACTGAAGGAAAGACTTTATACCCTTCATCCGAGAGAAACATACTTCCCCCATTTTGAACCCAGATACCACTGTTTAGTGGATCCCACAAATCGAAGTGTACAGTGGTACTTCCATCCATATTAGCAGTGGTGGAGGTAACTTCTATGCTTACGGCTGGTTGAGGAATAGAACTGCCATTTTCTATCGCTCTTCTTAGGTAAATCTCTGCAGAGTCCAGAACATAGCCGGGAGGAATGGTATAGCTTACTACCTGTGGAGTACTTAGCACCCGGTACTCATAAGGGAAGAATTGCCCACCTGTATCATTCCCTGCCATTTGTATTCTGATTTCATTCTCATCCGGACTTGAATCACAGCCTTCATAAAAGAGCGTATTAGAGCAGCACATTTCCAGGTTGACATCCACAGCACTGATAGATCTATCCAGAAGGTTACAGCTGAATTTATTGGCGATAGTAGCCGGATTAGCTATGTCTGAAGTATAAAAGTTACCGCTTAGGTTGAAGGGCGTCAGATCGGTAGTACCAACGGAGTCAAGACGATAGGAGATAGAAATGGTCAGGGTATCTCCATTCTCATACACAAACCCTCCGGGGAGAATACCGCCCAGACTGGCCACGCTAAGGTCGTAAGAGTAGCCATCAGCAGTAGGGGTAGCTGCCAGGGGATCTACGTTATAGGTAGTACCTGTCGACAGGTCAAATATGCTGGCCATGGCTGAAACGAATGACCACTGATCTGGTAGCTCAAAATCATCTTCCAGGTATACATACTGCCAGCTAGGGTAAGTCCCATCAGTGAGAATTGCCCCCTTGATTTCGGAGAAAATAGTATCTCCAGCCAGCGCTTTATCTTTCCTGACAAGACCACTTAAATCCGCACCAGTATAAGTCTGAAGTGTCCCATCACAATCATTATCATTGTCCGGACAGCCATTATTATCATAATCAGCTAGCCCGGTATTTTGTCGTTCGAATGTTTGAGACAAAGGCTCCATACCAGGATCAGGACAATTTTGGCAAATCCGCTGAATCTCCTGGTCGTGGCAGCCCATAATGTATGCTGAAGGGAAGGTGCAGTTCAAGGAGGGGACAAGAACTACTGTGATGAATATCTCGTTTGATCCCACTGCCTCTGTACAGTCCATTTGAATAGGAAATCTAAGGGTAGAACCTTCCCTGTTAATACGTTCATTCACTAAATATCGGATGGTCATCTGATCATCCTGTATGTTTGAGAAAGAGGGCGTAAACACCTGTCCATCTCCACCTACCCAACTGATATCTCCTATTCCCCCTGCCAGATCTACTTGTCCCGGAAAAACTACGTTGAGTTCCCAATAGGCAGTGGGATCATCATAGATGAAATTAGTGAGATCCATATCTGTGAAGTCTATGATGACTTCCTCAGGATTTCCATTCTCTATAATGCTGGCAGGAAAAGAGGCCGCATCGGCATAAAAAACTTCATTTCGGATGATGGTCTCCGTCCCCAGGTTTTGACCATTTCCTCCACAGGCATCATCAAAGGTCAATCCCCGCATGAGGGTACTGCCCATTCTGACGAAAGTTCTCTCATTGTCTATACATACATCCGGCTTACAGGTATAAACTTCATTGAAAGTGAGAAAAATAGAAGATCCTGCCTCTAAGGAAGGGAATAGCCACCACGCCTGTCTGTCTAGTGGTTCAGGTGCATTGGTTTGACAGGCAAAGTCATCTTCCACTACGTTTAACACCTCATCCGCCGTGATGGCCGTTTCTGCCCCTGCATCTATTCTATAGGTGACGGCTGTAGGATCATAACCCGTGAGGAAGTTAGCCTCAAAGCTTAAGTTGACCCTGACGTTAGTCGCTGTACCTGTTCCCGTATTGCTAATTTCAAATACATACTGCTTAGCCCCATTCTCATATCCGTAACACTCATCCGGGCCTCCAGAAGCCAAACTTACGGTAATGTCCGGGCTGGTGGTAGGAATGGTGATACTTGCCTGTTCTGAATCTGAGGTGCATAGTTCTCCCTGACAAGACCAGTACACAGTGGGGGAGGAGAGAATCTGGTTTTGAGAACAGTCGGTTACGGTTACATCATAGGTAAGCGTAAAGGTTTCTCCTTGTTCCCAGAGCGCATCCAGGTCGCCTATTTCTTGTATCAATGCTGCACCAAAGGTGATGAAGCAAGTATCTGTAGCTGCATTATAAATGATGTCAGCTGGATCTATATTGAAGGTATTCCCACCAGAAGTGAGTACAAAGTTCGCAAAGGTTAATTCTCCAGCGGTGAAGGCCTCAGCCACCACAAATTCTGATAAGTACCCAAAACCACTGTTAGCTATGGTCAGGGTTCTGGAGACCGTTTCTCCTACCAAAGCAGAGGTAGGGGTAGTTAGAACTGTCTGGAGATCTGCGTTAGGCGTAGCCAGGCTATACACAGGGGTGATGGCTTCTGTACTGACGGCCATTCCGCCGCTGAAGACGGTAGCTGTATCTTTCAGAATGCCTCCTGACTCCACATAGGTTAAGGCCCCGCATTCTGCAATCTTATCTATGATAAGTTCTACCTGCCCAATGGCAGTTACGTTCAGCTCAAATTCTATGAGGCCTGGAGAAATGATGGTTTCAGAAACAAGGGTAGCATTAGCTGATAGGGTAGCTGTCCCCAGACTGTAATTAATGCCTTCCGCCAGTCTAACTTCTACTACATAGGTACCCACAGTAGCAACTGAGAAATCCAATGTCAGGCCTTCTTCAGAAATACAGATGGTAGACATGTCTGTGGAGGTCCTGACGTTCCAGTTGACCTGGGCGGGGAGAGTGAGGATACTACCTAAAATGGAGAGAGAGAATGCAAAAAGAAATCTGCAGCACTTGCCGTACTTCATGTTACTAGGTTCTGGATTGCAATTGGCAAGAGTTGTCAGGACACTTGCACAATTGGTGATTGAAAAATGACTAAGGCGTTTCTCAGTACCAATGAATGCGCATATAAAGATTAACGAAACATATCGTCAATTCTGTACTTACAAGTATTGCGAAATGTGTAGGAAATTGGTAGAAGGATTGGTATAATAGGTAGATTTTTTGGTTGAAAAGACAAAATTGCTTCTTGTTATACTTACATTCAGTATTGACCAAACTAATAGTAAACTATTTGATTGTTACCATGAGAAAAATTACGACTACACTACTGGCATTCTTCCTGCTTGCCAGTACTTCCTCTTTACTCGCTCAGGAGATTCCTACCTTCAGTCCTGATGATATTCACATAGCTTATGAGAAGTTTGTGTTGGATAACGGACTAAGGTTATTGGTACATGAAGACCACAAAGCGCCCATAGTGGCGGTGAATGTATGGTATCATGTAGGTTCCAAAAATGAAAAACCCGGTAAGAGCGGTTTCGCCCACCTGTTCGAGCACTTGATGTTTAATGGTAGTGAGAACTTCAACCAGGACTACTTTCAGGCCCTGGAGAGCATTGGTGCTACTGACCTGAACGGTACGACCAATAACGACAGAACTAACTATTTCCAGAATGTACCTAAGTCTGCCCTGGATCAGGTACTTTTCCTGGAATCTGACAGAATGGGGCACCTTTTGGGGGCCATTGACCAGGAACGTCTGGATGAGCAAAGAGGGGTAGTCCAGAATGAAAAAAGACAAGGAGAAAACCAGCCTTACGGAAGACAGTATGGGACTATCACTAAGGCAACTTATCCTATTGGACATCCATATTCATGGACCGTTATTGGAGAGCTGGAACACTTGAATGCAGCTTCTCTGGAAGACGTGAAGGAGTGGTTCAATACTTATTATGGTACTGCCAATGCTGTGCTGGTAATAGCTGGAGATGTAGATCCTGAGGAGGTATACACAAAGGTGAAAAAGTACTTTGGAGATATTGCACCGGGGCCTACTTTGGTGAAGCCAGAAGTGAACATAGCCAAGATGGATTCTGACTCTAGGGGATACTATCAGGATAGAGTGCCTGAGTCCCGTATCACCAGAGTTTGGAATATCCCTGATTGGGGGAGTAAGCAGTTGGATTATCTGGACCTGGCGAGTGATGTACTGGGGAGTGGAAAAAACTCCCGCCTATACAAGAAAATGGTATATGAGGAGCAGGTAGCCAGTTATGCCTATGCTTATATTTCTCCTAAGGAGCTGGGAAGCCAGTTCTTCGTACAGGCGGGCGTAAAGCCAGGGAAAAATGTGGAGGAAGTAGAAGCCATGATGAATGAAGTGGTGGCTGATTTTATTGAGAATGGACCTACGGAAGAAGAATTAAAGCGAGTAAAAGCGCAATACTTTGCTAATTATATCAAAGGCCTGGAAAGAATAGGAGGCTTTGGCGGTAAATCTGACATCCTTGCCCAACACGAAGTATATGGCGGCAATGCAGGCTTTTATAAAGAACGATTGAAGAACTATGCAGCTACTACTACCAAGGCCATGCATATGACAGCCAAGGAGTGGTTGACAGGCGGAAGTTATACGCTGGTGTGTGATCCCTTCCCAAAGTATGCTGCTGCTGCTGAAGGGGTAGACAGAAGTAAGCTTCCCGAGGTAGGAGATGTGCCAGTGGTGAAGTTTCCTACCATAGAGAGAAAGACCCTCAAAAATGGACTTGAAGTAGTCCTGGCCAGAAGAGAAGGGGTGCCTACCATGGTGATGCAGCTAATTTCTGATGCTGGTTATGCTACAGATAAGTACGATAAGCTGGGATTGGCTCAGTTGTCCATGAACTTGCTGGATGAAGGAACGGCTACCAGAACTTCCCTGGAGATCAATGAGATGCTTCAGTTGATGGGAGCTTCCATCGGGACCTACACGGATTTGGATAAATCCTATGTGAGCCTGAATACGCTAAAGCAGTCTCTGGACCCAAGCTTGGATATGTTTGCAGATGTACTCTTAAATCCTGCATTCCCTGAAGCAGAATTTGATCGACTGAAAAGAGACCAGCTGAATAACATCAAACGTGAGAAAGCTCAGCCTATACAAATGGCATTAAGGGTATTCCCTAAGTTCCTGTATGGTACCGGGCATGCTTATGCTAAACCCCTTACAGGTTCCGGCCTAGAGAATACCGTTAATCAAATCAGTCTTGATGATGTGAAATCCTATTACAGTTCCTATATCAGGCCTAACAACTCAGTCCTGACCGTAGTAGGGGATATCAGTATGAAAGAACTTACTAGCAAGTTGGAGTCTAAACTTTCTGCCTGGAAGAAAGGAAAGAAGCCTTCAAATGCTATAGTAGAAGTGAGTGCTAAGAAAGGGGGAGTTCTATACCTAATGGACAGACCTGAATCCCAGCAGTCGGTCATCATAGGGGGGTACCTGGTATCACCTTATGGGCAAGTATCAGAAATAGCCCGCGAAGCCATGATGAATGTACTTGGAGGGGATTTCACTTCTCGCTTGAACATGAACCTGCGTGAGGATAAGCATTGGGCCTATGGAGCAGGAAGCTTCTTGCTGGATGCGCAGGGCCAAAGACCGCTCTTAGCTTATGCACCTGTACAGACGGACAAGACCATGGAATCAATCGTTGAGATTCAGAAAGAGATGAATATGTTCATAGGAGAAAAACCGGTTTCTCAGGCTGAGTTTGATAAGAATAAGCAAAATACCATTCTGAAATTAGCCGGTAGATGGGAAACCAATGGGGCCGTTAATGGTTCTTTAGGAGAGATTGTCAGATACGGACTGGATGATACCTATTATGATAGTTACAGCCAGGAGGTAAAAGATCTCTCTCTGGGAGATGTACACAAGTCTGCCAAGCAACTGGTGAAACCGGAGAATATGATGTGGTTTGTGGTAGGAGATAAGGAAAAGATTCTGCCGAGACTTCAGGAATTGAAGCTTGACAAAATCGTGATGATAGATGCTGACGGGAACATTCTGGATGAGGATATGTCCTCTTCTGGATCTAGTAGTAGTGGCAGATAGGATAAAAAGACTATGAGATTTGTCATAGGATTTCACATCATCAAGACTGTTTTGATTAACGGTATTCTCTAGGCCGGAACCTGTAAGG
>JBCBKZ010000214.1:0-7949 GCA_038520955.1 Bacteroidota bacterium
CAAAAACTACAGAGGCGATCCCATTGGTGGTAAAAAAGGCAAGATTAATTCTGGATAAATCAGTAGGAGAAACCAGCATATGCTGACGTACAAGCATGAGAATAAAGAAAACGGTCCCAAATTTATATAACCAGCCGGCATCTATCATGACCCCAAATGTGATCATCATCAGGGCAGTAAGTACGTGAAGACCTATGGAAACGTGTAGGGCATTTTGTTTCCCTAGCCAGGCGGGTATACTGTTCAGTTTATGGTCCTTATCAAATTCTTCGTCCTGGAGGGCATAAATAATATCAAATCCGCTTACCCAGGTTAGGACCCCTATTCCAAGAATAATAGGCTTCCAGTCAAAAACACCTGTAACCGCCAGATATGCTCCCACTGGTGCGAGAGAAAGCCCTACACCTAACACAAAATGACATAACATGGTAAAACGCTTAGTCCAGGAGTATCCGAGTATGACCAGTAGTGCTACTGGAGAAAGAAAGAAGCATATAGGATTGATAAAGAAGGTGGTAGCTACGAAGAGGAGAGAATTCAGGATAACAAAGCCTAATGCATTTTTAGGGCTAATGATACCAGCTGGAATTTCTCTCACCTGTGTCCTCACATTCTTGGCATCTATGTCTCTGTCTATATACCTGTTAAAGGCCATAGCAGCATTTCTGGCAAATACCATACACAGGATGACCAGTACCAATGACTGCCACCAGGGCTTATCTAACTCCAGTCCTTGTAAAGACAACTCATACAATCCTAAGAATAGCCCCACAAATGCAAATGGAAGGGCAAATACTGTATGCGCAAACTTTACCAATGATAAGTACTTCTTCATAACGCTCTCAATAAATCATTATCCCCAAGTAAATCCAAGTCTTCAAGCCCACTTATCCTGTAGCTCTCTGATAAGGCCTTCTTAACAAAGGGAATACATCTTTTGTTCTTTTCCCATTTTTTCAGCAACTACTAAGAAGATACTTTCAATACTACTTACCTATGGGAAACTATGTACATGGATACTCTGTGGAAGAAGCTCACAGACTGAATGACCAGGCCCAAGCCACTGCTGATTTCCTTCACTATGATTCTATTTGGCCGGAAGGGAGTCATATTCTGGAAGCAGGATGTGGAGTTGGGGCACAAACCCGCATTATTGCAGCTCAAAATCCTTCATGCCGTTTCACATCTATCGATATTTCTCCTGAGTCCGTGGCACAGGCCAGATCAACTGTGTCTTCTTTAGGCCTTGAGAATGTAGCCTTTCAGCAGGCTGATATCTTTCAGCTTCCCTTTGAGGATAACAGTTTTGATCATGTGTTTATCTGTTTTGTGCTGGAACATCTTGGAGAACCCGTAAAGGCGCTTCAGGAAGTACAAAGGGTACTCAAACCGGGAGGGACTGTTACGGTGATAGAAGGAGACCATGGCTCTACTTACTTCCACCCTGATAGTATGAATGCCCAAAGAGCCGTCCAACACCAGATCACTCTGCAACAACTAGGAGGTGGAGATGCCAACATTGGAAGGAGACTATACCCACTCATGGCTTCAGCTGGCTTAGAGAAAGTCCAGATTTCTCCCAGACAGATCTATGTAGATGATTCTAAACCTGCTCTGGTAGAAGGATTTACTCTGAATACCTTCACTGCCATGATAGAAGGAATAGCTGAAGATGCGATTGAGGCAGGCTTAACTAATAGACAAGATATGGAGAAAGGAATTTCCGACCTTACCAGGACAGCTAAAGGAGGCGGAACCTTCTGTTACACATTCTTCAAAGGAAAAGGCATTAAGCCATAAGACTGACACCCGCTCCATTGTTCACCATTCAAACCCCAAAAAGATGAAATCCTTTGTCTCCATTTTTTCTTTTCTTCTGTTAACTGGTTTTTGTAGTACAGAGACTTCAGCTCAGACACTTTCTCTGGCAGAAATGGAAGCTCTCTCAGCAGAGTATGCTATCAAGTCCTTTCCTATGCTGAAGTCACTCTATAGCATCCCCAATGATGCGCATTTCCCGGAGGATATAGAGAAAAATATACAGTGGTGTGAAGACCACTTTTCCCAAAGAGATTTCACCACCCAAAGGATCAATACTGAAACTGTTCCACTTCTCCTAGCAGAAAGAACACATAAGGGCGCAGAGAAGACGGTGTTAATTTATTTACAGCTAGACGGACAGCCTGTGGACCCCAGTAGATGGGCTCAGGAGAGTCCCTGGAAGCCAGCCCTCAAGCAGCCCACTAGTGAGGGAGGATTTGAGGAAATCTCCTGGGAGCGGATTAATGAGTACGAAGATGAGTGGAGAATTTTTGTTAGAGCTGCCGCAGATGCTAAAGGGCCAGTGGGTATGTTTCTTGCGAGTTTAGATGTCATCAAGGATAAAGGTCTTTCTCCAAATTATAACATCAAGGTCATCATGGACTTTGAGGAAGAGCTGGGTTCTCCCAGACTTCCTGGAGCTGTGCTTGCCAATAAGGAGCTGCTGGAAGCTGACATGCTCATCATATTTGATGGTCCCAGGCATATCACCAATAGACCTACCCTCACCTTTGGCGCCCGAGGAATTTCTACCATACAACTGACCACCTATGGACCTGTGGTGGCCCAACATAGCGGCCACTTTGGGAACTATGCCCCTAATCCGGCCTTGAGGCTAGCCAAGCTTTTAGCTTCTATGAAGGATGACCAGGGTGTGGTGAGCATACCGGGCTTTTACGAGGGCATAGAGCTGGATGAGGCTACCCTGGCGATCCTGAAAGCCGTCCCGGATAATGAGGAGGCGATCCAAAACAGGCTCCAAATAGCCGAAACAGATAAGGTGGGTACCTTTTATCAGGAAGCCATACAGTTCCCCTCACTGAATATACGTGGTATGCAGTCAGGATGGATTAATGAGAAGGTGAGGACCATTGTCCCTGGTTGGGCCAGAGCTGAAATAGATGTGAGATTGGTCCTGGAGTCTGATCCAGAAAGGCTGATGAGTTTAATCAAGGGGCACATTGAGCAACAAGGCTTCCACGTCCTGGACAGAGAACCTACCAAAGAGGAGCGTCTCACCCATCCCAGAATAGCTACTTTCACCTATAAAGTGTCTTATCAATCTTTTCGAACGGACTTTGACTCTGAGGTAGGTCTTTGGCTGACCTCCGCCTTAAATAGAGCCTTTGGGGTGGATCCCATACGGATAAGGATGAGTGGCGGATCTATTCCTATTTCTCCTTTTGTAACTACCCTGGGAATTCCGGCAGTTACTGTCCCTACGGTAAACAGAGATAATAACCAGCACAGTCCTAATGAGAATATAAGGCTGGGGAATTACCGTGAAGGCATACAAACCATGATAGCCATTCTCACAGAAAAACTGTAAGAATGGCCTGCTCCGCTTAGGGTTGGTAGATCACAAAATTGACTTCTGCATCTTTTAGGCTTCCCCCTGAGAGGGCATAAGTCGCAATATCGAATTGGGCGTTGGGACCTCCACTTTCCACGATTTGGGTCTGAATGATGATAAAAGCTTCGTTAGAACCAGGGTTCACCATCAGTAGGTAATTAGGACCGATGGGATAGCTATTAAGTTCAAGCTGGTACTCACCATCGTCTAAACGTTTGACGGTAAAGTTATTGGTACTCCTCTCACTGTTAACCTTCCCTTTCCCATCAAAGGAACCATACGCTATGGGAACCAGACTATTCGATTGAGGTTGAGCTGTGAGTGATACCCAGTTTCCCCCTTTTCTCCCTTCAAAATCAGACCCGGTCCATCTGATTGTTCCATTATTAGTACGGTTAGTATTTCCAATTTTGATGGCACCTGCTACATCCAACTTCTCAGAAGGTGTTTCATCATCTATCCCGATTAAGCCTGAATCTATTATATAGACCCCAGTTGATTGAAGCTCATCGTCTATTACTGTAAAATTGAGACTTCCGGGACTGTGGTCCACCGTAGCCTGTCCATTTACTCCGCCTAAGGTAAATTGCAGAACGGCCTTAGGGACTACATTCCCGCTTTGTTGAGATCTTATCCGCATGGCAGGAAAGGAATTGGTGGATACTTGAAAGAAGCCTTCATGCTGAAAGAAACCCTCCGAGTCAATATCAAAGATGGGATTTGCCTTGTTAAGGCCTATTTTCCCGGTATAAGCTATTTTTCCTTCATCTACTTCTGACCAGGGACTGGTAGCATTTCCAGCAGTCCAGTTTTGGCCATTCCACTGTAGTACCTGTCCTGTGATTATATCAGAAGTCTCGACATTAGAAAGGGAGTTTAGATTTCTCTCCGGAAGATTGATCACCTCATTGGCCATGAAGCTAAAGGGAACTGATTGTATAGGTTCATTGCTGATTTCGCGATAGCCACTCTGGTCAGGATCAACCTCCACCTGTAGTTTAAGATCTGGATCTGTCCAGTCTACTTGAGAAAACCCACTAAATACACTTTGGCCTGTACCTATCACGGTAGCTACCCTGCCCTTGTCATCAGTGATTAGGCTTTGTTCTCCCTGATAAGTAGGGATTCCCCCTTCCTGTAAGACGGTGAATCTGAAGAGAATTTTCTCATTAGCCAGAATAGAACCTGACTGAGAGATGACGGCCTGATAATTAATGCCTTTCTTCTCAAAACTTTGTGCCTCAAGGCTGAGTAGACAACAATAACTGATAAGTAGAGAACAAACTATTTTCTGGATAAATGTCATGGCTATAGGGTTAATAGGTTTTCTGAATGTTGATGGTATAAAGCGTGAGATTGGTGATGTCTAAAATCTGTAGGATATGGGTTCCTATGCCTGATTCTTACAGGGAAATATTGAGTCAAATGGTAGCTAGGGTTTATAGATCACAAAATTCACAACTGCATCACTTTGAGTGGTTGTTGGAAGGAGTTGGTAGGTTCTAACCTGAAAGAGCTTCGTAAAAGGAGGAGCATCTCCTGAGGTTACATTTGCCTGTGCAATTTCAGGGATTCCTCTAATGGCAGTATTGGCTATAATTAAGTATCCTGAATCTGGGAACCTAAGTTCAGTGGTAAGGGTAATCTCATAGTTACCTGTACCCAGACGTTTTACGCTAAAATTCCCTGTACCTTTAGACTGGTCAATAAATCCATTTTCCAAAAAGCTTCCATATGCTACTGGTACTAAATCAGCTGATCCTGTATTTTCACGATTCAACTCGTCTTTTATGATCATATCACCCGTACGAGTCAGCTCAAGTATAGTATTTTCTTCTACTCCATTTATTTCCCCTTCATCACTAATCCCTATTTTGAAACTATCGTTATCAGAATTATCTATCCCCATGGCATAGCTTCGCACCCCAAACGTTCCATCCACGCTAAAGTTCATCCATGCATCCCCATTTCCCAGTTGTTCCAAGAGTAAATGTGATTGGGAAGAAGTATTCCCATGGTCTTGGGTGATGGTGAGTTTACGCTTAGGCGCAGTAGTGCCCAGTCCTAGGTTTCCATCTGGCTCTAAGGTCAAACTTGTTCGATTATCTACGCCATTTACGCCAAACTCATTGTATCCAATCTTAAACTTGTCTCCATCAGAATTATCTATTCCTAAGGCATAGTGCGTTCCTTTGCCTATCCCCATGTTGATCATGACATCTCCATTTCCCCCTTGCGTCAGGAGAAGCTGTCCTTGGTCTATATTATTATTTTCCTCGTAGACTGTTAGGCGTTGGGTAGGATCATCTATGCCTACTCCCACAAATCCACTTCTATACGAAACAGATCCGTTTCCCTGGTCTCGATTCCATACTGAGGAAGGAGTATTTCCAGCCTGGGAAGTAAGGGATACCCAACTTCCAGCCTTTCGACCTTCAAAATCAGATCCTGTCCATCTGATGGTTCCATTATTAGTGCGAGTAGTATTTCCAATTTTGATGGCGCCTGCTACATCCAGCTTTTCAGAGGGTGAAGGCTCATCTATCCCTATCAACCCTAATCTCTCACCACCTACAAGTCCCCCACCAGGCAATGTGATGTAGATACCTGCAGAAGAGAAGCCCCTATCTCCTATGATCAAACTCAATCTATCAAAGTTATTATAGTCGATGGTAGCGCTTTCTGAAGCTAACCCGTTTTTTCTTGAAAATCTAAGGCTAGTTGTAGGATCCTGGCCTGTAATCTCAATAGCTGGGACTGTATTGGCATCTACTTTGAATGGTCCCTCATGCTGGAACTCCCCTCTTGAATTAATATCAAAATTAGGGGACGGGTTATTTAAGCCTATTTTCCCTTCATAAGAGATGATCCCCTGTTCTACTTGTGTCCAAGGATTAGTATCATCTCCCGGGGCCCAACTTTTTCCGGTCCATTGGAGGAATTGCCCTCTCTCTACGCCAGAGATTTCTACATTAGCCAAAGAGTCCAGGGTAATCTCAGGTAAGTTTAGGACTTCATTAGCCACATAGCTAAAGGGAACAGCCTGTAAGAGTTCATTACTAAGCTCTTTATATCCACTTTCATCAGCATCTACTTCTACTTGAAGGCTAAGCTCAGGATCTGTCCAGTCCACTTGAGAAAAGTCCTTAAATCCACTTTTTCCTGTACCTATGACAGTGGATATTCTCCCCCTATCATCTGTAGTCAGCGTAATTTCCTCCTGATAAGAAATGACTACATCTTTTTGTAGAAGGGTAAACCTAAACTGCACCTCCTGATTAGTCAGTATGTTTCCACTTTGGGACAAAACCGCTTGGTAGTTGATGCCTTTTTCATTAGCAGGCTGAGCGATAAGGGAAAAAATAGTATTGCCCAACAGGACGCATATCAGAAATATTCGTTGGATTGATGTCATGGAAAATGGCTTAATAGGTTTTCTGGATTTTCAGGGTGTGTAGGATAGATTGGCTTTCATCTATGATTTGAAGGAGATAGAAGCCTGCTGCATACGGACTTAGGTCCAGGGTAAACTCTTGAGAAATAGATTTCTTAAGCGCTGTTTCTCTCCCATTAACATCTAACAGTATGACTTTCAACTTGTGTGTGTCCTGCTGGTCTATGGTTACTGTTAACCTGTCCGTTGTGGGATTAGGGTAGGCCTTTACCTCTAGCTGTAAAGGTTCATTTGAAAGGGAGGTAACTGTGGTTTGAAAAGTCTGCTGAAACCCCTGATACAGTACTAGGTCTTTTTGTTCTCCTGTACCTATGATGGTTTCTCCGACAGTGGCAGAGAGAGCGAGATCCCCGCTTTGATAGGTATTCCCACCGGCACTCAGTATTTGTGATGAGGCCTCCTGACTGAGCCCTTGAAAAACAACATGTGTGAATAATAAAAAGAGAATGATCTTGTTCATAGTTCTATCTGCTTGGGGAACAAGATCATATGTTAAGCAGGGATAATTATCAGGGTAAACCCTGATAAAGCAAAATCAGGGTAATTCCCCTTTAAATCAGATTTCTTTCCATAGCTATTCTCACTAGTCCGGCTGTGTTGCGGGCATTGAGCTTAGAAAGCAGGTTTCTTCTGTGGGTTTCAACCGTCTTAAGGCTGATAAATAACTCATCAGCCATTTCTTGAGAGGTCCTTTCTTCTACAATTAATTTGAGAATTTCCTTTTCTCTTCGACTTAGCTTTAGCTCAAATTTTTCTTCCTGCCTATTTCCAGTCACAAGACCTTCCATCACTGCTCTTGTAGCCTCATCATTGAAATAGGACTTTCCCGAGGCTACTTTTCTGATGGCTTTCAACATTTCCAGGGGAGCCACTCCTTTGGTTATATATCCATGTGCCCCCTTTTTTAGCATGTTTTGGACATGATAGGCATCACTATGCATGCTCATCACTAAAATTCTACTTGACGGAGATACTTGCAAAATCTTGCTACATATCTCCATACCACTCTTACCTGGCATGTTGATATCCAGCAATACTAAGTCTGGAGACCATTTCCCCACCTTTACTAATACTTCCTCTCCGTGGGTAGCAAAATCAACC
>JBCBKZ010000215.1:0-7917 GCA_038520955.1 Bacteroidota bacterium
AGTAGAGAACAATTTGATGGGATCTGAACTTAACTGCTAGTTAATCTTGATAAGTTCCAATTCCTTTATCTTGCCTGAAGCATCATAGATGACATTATGAACCTTATTAGGGTTCTTTCTCTGATCTTTAAGATAGTTCAGGTACTTTTTAATAGTAGTGGGTCGGTCGTAGTCTTTTATTCCTGCTGATTGATGAATGATAATCAAGACAGGAGATTCTTCAGAGGAAAATAGTTCCAGTGCCTCGGCTATTTTCATGTTGGCCATACTGGAATTCCCTGCATTAATGATGTCATTGAGGGCAGAGGTAACCTTTGTCTTTTTATCTCTTTCCCTTTTTTGTTGTGCGGCATTCTCCAGCGCAATTCTTTCTCCTGATAGTTTATCCTCAACTTTTCTGATTAAATCCACCACTTCAGGATCTGTCAAACCCAGATTTTTAATGTCTTTTAATCTTCTTTCTCTCCCCTCTAACTCCTGTATAGTTCTGGAAGCTGGAGAAGTAAGCATCGCATTTAACTGATCTTTTATCCGGTTTAGCCTGTCATTTTCGGTATTAACTACAGGTTCCGGGGTAGTAGTTTCAGCTACCTTCTTCTTTCCCTTACACCCTGTCCCTATCACTACAAAAGCAGCAAGTGAAAGGTATATAATGGTCCTGAAAAAACGCATACTAAGTGGGTTCATGAACGCTGGATTATTTTGTCTATTATAAGAAAGGAAGTTGAATTCCTAAGAACTTTTGAAGAACAGTTATTACAAAAATTAAGCCTAGTACAATAGGACAAACGTAAGTAATCATCAAATTTACAAAGCCTTGTACCAAGGATCCTTCATAGTTGGGGTTACCCGATGCAATCTCTGCCGAGAGTGATTGAGTTTTCCACTGAGTGGCTATAAATACACTCATGAGGAATCCCCCCAAAGGAAGCCCTACATTCAGGAACAGGTCTTCTACCATGTCCATAAATGCCCTGGTTTCTCCTCCATAAGAAATAAAAGATGAAAGGCCTTCCGATCCTCCCTGGGATAGCATACTAGGTACACCTACCAGAAAGCTAAGTAACGCTAAACCTATCACCGTTGTTATACGATTTACTTTATGTTCATCAGTCACGTAAGCTACCGGTACTTCTAGTAGAGAAATGGTAGAAGTCAGGGCTGCTACACTTAACAACAGGAAGAAGGTAGCTCCTATGAAGGTCCCAAAAGCGCCCATACTCTGGAATACTGCTGGTAAAACCACAAACACTAGACCTGGACCTGCTGTAGGCTCCATATTCTGTGAAAATACTAGTGGGAATATCATTAAACCTGCCAGAAAGGCTACGGTAACATCAGCTGCTGTTACTATCCCTGCTGCAGAAACCAGATTCTCTTTCTTATTCAAGTACGAACCGTAGGTAATAAGGGTACCCATTCCCAGTGAGAGTGAGAAGAAAGCCTGTCCCATGGCAGAATAAACCGTTTCAAAGCTGACCTCAGAAAATTCAGGCAGCAGGTAAAAAGTAACCCCTGCCATGGCATTATCCAGCGTGAGGGCATAAATGATTAGTCCTGCCAATAATATAAAGAGGAAGGGCATTAAGATCTTGGAGGCTAATTCTATCCCACTCTGGACTCCTCTCAACACAATAAAGGCAGTAAGTGCCATAAAAATGAGAGAGAAGAGCATATTGTCTGAAAAGTCTGCTATGTACTCGCCGAAGAATCCGCCAAACCCACTAGGGTCTATCTCTAATAATCCGCCAAAGCCGATTTGGATGAAATAACCGAAGGCCCAACCTGCCACTACATTGTAGAAGGAAAGAATAGCTACTCCACAAAAAACACCAAATAGCCCTACTAAGGCCCATCTTTTTCCTCCCAACTTTTTATAAGCACCGTAAGGATTCAAACTTGTATTTCTTCCTATGGCTATTTCTCCCAGCATAACCGGGAAACCTATCAAAATGGTACAGAGAAGATAAATAAGCAGGAAAACAGCACCGCCGTTTTCTCCTGTTTCGTAGGGGAAGCGCCAAATATTACCCAAACCCACTGCAGCACCGGCAGCAGCAGCTACGAATCCAATACGTGATGAAAAACCACTTCTAGAAGCCATATTAACTATAATGTGTTGGTTGATGTGTAAAGGGTCTCAGGCTTCCTCTTTATACAGGCAGAATAGCAAGTATCATAAGAGAAAGAGTAATAGCCTTTTTTTGTCGATTTATCGAATAAAATGAGATTAACTGATTTTCCCAAATCAGGACTTTCATGAATTCTTCTAAATATTACTTTCAAAACAAATTCCAATGGCTAATTTGCCCTGAAAAATCAGACTCAGATGTACAAACTTGGAATACTTGGTACGGCCAGAATTGCGCCTAAAGCAGTGATCACTCCGGCTGCAATCATGAACAATATACACATTTATGGTATTGCATCCCGGAATCCTACTAATGCCCAGCAGTTTGCGACTGACCACAAGATTCCCATAGTTTATGACGCCTATGAGAAACTTACAGATGACCCTGATGTAGATATCATTTATATCCCGCTCCCAAACTCCCTGCATACACACTATTGTTTGAAAGCTGTCAAGGCGGGTAAGCATGTACTTTGTGAAAAACCCATTAGCATGAATGCAGAGGAAGCGAGGCAGCTTCAGGAAGAGAGTAAACCTTATGCTGGCATCATCATGGAAGGTTTCCATTACCGCTATCATCCGGTTTTTATTCAGGTGCAGAAGTGGATTAAGGAAGGTGTCATTGGAGAGTTAAGGGAAATGGAAAGTGTATTTACAGTACCTCCCAGACCTGAGGGTGATATTCGGTTCCAGTATCAGATGGGAGGAGGGGCATTGATGGATCTGGGTTGTTATTGTGTACATATTCTCCGTCAACTTATGGAAATGGAACCTGAGGTAACTAACGCCACCACTGTCTCTCCAGATGGTTTGATAGACTGGGCGATGGAAACTCAACTTGCATTTGGTGAGACTATTTCTGCCAGGGTACATTGCTCTTTTGAAAAGCATGCGGTTTACAGGTCTGACCTTCGTATCACAGGCACTAAGGGAGAAATTGAAGTTCCCAATCCCTTTTCTCCCCAAAAGAATGAAGGTGGAACACAGCTCATGCTAACTAGAAATGGCCGAAAGGAAACCCATATAGTTACTGGAGAAACTACCTTCTTCTATCAGCTGAACGCTTTAGTTAAAGCCATAGAAGATGACACTTATGTGCTCCCTACAGGCCTGGATGATGCCATCAAAAATATGGAAGCACTGGACAGGATTTACCTGGCCTCAGGCCTACCTGTCAGGAAGAAATAATTCCTATTCCTATCTGGAGTAAGGGCTTTTACAAATAGGGCTGGTATTGGAGACTGTAAAAGGGGTCTTCTTGGATAAAGTATCTTTTAGTTTTTGACCATACATAACATGAAAAGAATTCTCGGTTTTCTGATAGTTGGTATCATCATTCTGCCAAACATTGCTTTCTCTCAGGATAGTTGGAAGCCCCTGTTTAATGGCAAAAACCTGGACGGGTGGAAAAAACTGAATGGCACAGCGGAGTATGAAATCAGGGGGAATGAAATTGTAGGAATCACTAAGACAGGTACCCCGAATACCTTCCTGGCAACAGAGCAGATGTACAGTGATTTTATCCTGGAGCTGGAATTCTGGGTAGATCCCATGATCAATTCAGGCGTTCAGATCAGGTCAAACAGCTTGCCTGAATACATGGATGGGAGAGTACATGGATATCAGGTGGAAATGGATCCTTCCTCCAGAGGATGGACAGGCGGAATTTATGATGAAGCCAGAAGGGGATGGCTATATCCGTTAGAGCTTAACCCCAAGGGAAGGAAGGCCTTCAAGCAGAATCAATGGAATAAGCTCAGGGTAGAAGCCATTGGGTACAACATTAGGACCTGGTTAAATGGGATTCCCTGTGTGGATTTGGTAGATAATATGACAGCTGAAGGCTTTATCGCCCTTCAGGTACATAGTATTGGGAATGAGAGTCAGGCAGGCAGAGAGGTGAAGTGGAGAAACATCAGGATTCAAACAGAAAAACTGGTCCCTTCTCCTTATACAGATCTGTTTGTGGTAAATAAAGTACCCAATAGCATGTCTTATCAAGAGAAGATTCTTGGATGGAGATCGCTATTTGATGGAGAAAGTACAGAGCACTGGAGAGGCGCACATAAGGATCATTTCCCTAAGAGCAGCTGGAAGGTGGAAAATGAAGAACTGATTGTCATGAGTTCAGACGGCGGGGAGTCCCAGGCTGGCGGAGATATCGTAACACATGAAACCTTCTCCACCTTTGAGTTTCAAGTAGAATTTATGCTGACAGAGGGGGCTAATAGCGGAATCAAATACTTTATTACTGAGGCCTACGAAAGTGGAGGGTCAGCCATAGGACTTGAATACCAAATTTTGGATGATGTAAACCATCCAGATGCCAAAATGGGTACTGCTAACAATAGAACCGTAGCTTCCCTTTATGACTTGATCCCTGCCCACATGGATAAACCTAAGGTAAAGCCTGGAGAGTGGCACCATGCCAGAATTATAGTCTCAGGGGTGAAAGAAACAGACTGGCCTAATAACAGAGAACCTGGTACTTCCCAGTTTAAAGGATACCACGTAGAGCACTGGTTGGACAATCGTAAGGTGCTTGAGTATGAACGTGATAATCAAGCCTTTGACGCACTCATAGCCAGATCCAAGTATAAAGACTGGGAAGGCTTCGGGAAATGGCAGACTGGGAGAATCCTATTACAAGAGCATGGAGATGAAGTCCATTACAGAAGCATTAAAGTTAGGCCGCTGCCGTAAAGAATTTCGACTAGCGTAGTTCACATCTCCTAAATATTTACTAGTTTAGCTGATGCTATAAGGTTCATATTCAGTTAGTTGAATATGATTAAAAGGGAATCCGGTGTAAGTCCGGAACAGTCCCCGCTGCTGTAAGCTCATGAAGCTTCAGGCATATAGCCACTGTGCATATGCATGGGAAGGCGTCTGAAAGTGGAGTAAGTCAGAAGACCTGCCTTGGTAGTATTTACATATAGCTTTCGGAGGAAAAGCTGGTAATGCCCTCAGATAAACTGTTTTGTAAAAGGATAGCTCTATCCTCTGCAAAATAGCATCTGCGCATACCTACTATTCTTCCGGAGAATGAACGGTAGGCAGATGAAACAGCTTCTACTTTTAGGTTGTGTACTAATTCTCCTGAATGATGCCTTCTCACAGGCCAGGGAAGATAGTGTCTTCCAAATTGAGACTGTAGAAATTCAGGCAGTTTCCCTCAGAAAGCAGAAAGGAGTTGGGAAGGAGATCCGTTTTGATTCTCTTCAGCTTTCCGCTTATCAGCACCATTCGCTGGCAGATCTCCTCCAAAGAGAGTCCAATGTTTTCATTAAGTCGTACGGCCTTGGCAGTCTGGCAAGTATTTCCATGCGTGGAGCAGGGGCTAGCCATACAGCCATACTGTGGAATGGGCTACCCATAGAGAATCCCATGCTGGGTCAGACAGACCTGGCATTATTGCCTATTGCGGGTTTAGATCGTCTCACCCTACAGCTGGGCGGGAATAGTGCAACTTGGGGCAGTGGAGCCATCGGAGGAAGCCTTTCCCTGGAGAATGTTCCTACAGCTCAGACAGGCCTAGCCATTTCCACCAGGCATTTACTTGGGGCATTTGGCAGGCAGTCTCATGCCAGTGGTATCTCTTTTAGAAATGAGAAATGGACTTTGGAAAGTAAGTGGTACCAGCAAAAGGCTAAAAATGATTTTATCTATGAACTAGCTAATGGGGAGGAGCGACAGAATACACATGCAGACTTTGCTAATTGGGGCCTCCTCCAAGAAATCTATTTCCGTCCCACAAAGAACCAGGAATGGTCCGCAAGAGTCTGGTATCAGAATACACAAAGAAATCTCCCTCCCACTACTACTCAAAACGAAAGTCAGGCCGCCCAGGCTGATCAGGCATTAAGGGCTACCCTTAGTTGGGAAGCGCAGCTACCAACACACTTGCTAACAATTCAGACCGGATTCACGGATGAAGAAATCATCTACACAGATGAGGCTATCAGGTTGATATCGGAAAGTGAGGTTCAACGTTGGGTAAGTGAAATCACCCTCTCTAGCCTTTCTGAAAGCCCCCTTAACTATGAGGTAGGTTATCAGCACCAACTTGCCTCTGCTCTTGCAGATGGATATGGCGATACAGAAGAACGACACCTGCATGCCTATTATGTCAGTGGGCGCTATCAAAGTGGAGGATGGCTCTTAAATGGAGGGCTGAGGCAAGAAATAGTGGATGGAATCGTTTATCCTCTCGCCCCCAAGATAGCCGCTTCCTACGCGCTAATCCCTCAGGTCAATGTATGGGCCTCTATCTCCCGAAATATCCGAATCCCTACCCTGAATGAACTGTACTGGAGACCAGGAGGAAACCTGGACCTGCAAGCAGAAAGAAGTTGGAACCAGGAGGTAGGAAGTAAGTTCCACACAGAGTTTGGGGGCACCTCATTGGATTATCAGCTAACCTACTATCAGCGCCAAACCCAAAACTGGATATTATGGGCCTTACAGGAAGGTCAACCCTTTTGGTCTGCCAGTAATTTGTCAGAGGTACATACAAACGGTATCTCCCAACAGCTTAGCGCTACAAAAGACATGGGGAATTGGGAAGCGAGTTTTTCTGCAGGCTATGAATGGGTACGCTCTGTGCATACCACCTCTCTTAGCTCCCCTGAGATAGCTGCTGATGAGCAGTTGTTTTATGTGCCTGAACACAAAGCTCAATTAAGTCTGGCACTGGCTAATGCTTCCTGGAGAATAGAATACGCTCATGTATATACATCTGAAGTAGAAACTTTTAGTACTCCCTTACCAGCTTGGGATGTGGGGTCCATATTTCTTTCCTATCAGTGGAAACAACTGGAAGGCTTCCTAAGAATGGAAAACCTTTGGGATACCCAGTATAGGATCATTGAAAGAAGGCCCATGCCAGGTAGGTATATAGAAGGGGGTATATCATTTAACTGGAAAACACCCAAACCTTAACAACCCTTATGAGAAACTTTTACCAATCAATTATCATTTTTTGTGGGATCATGATCTCATGCGTGCATGCCCAAACCCTCATTGACTTTGAGGAATTTAACCTGCCTGTAGACACCTTCCTGAATGGGAGTGATTTATCGGGAGGATTTACCAGTCAGAATCTATTCCTTAAGAACAATTATAATCCTGATTTTAGTTCCTGGACAGGCTGGGCCATTTCTACCAAAGTAGATACAGTTACCCCCGGATTTACCAACCAATATGCTGCCATTACAGGTGAAGGCGTAAACGGCTCTGCTACTTATGGGGTAGGCTATGATTTCTCTGGAGTTAATGCGCTGAGTTTTACAGACTCTACTCAGCAGACGGTAGATAGCCTGTACATCACAAACAGTACCTATGCCTACCTAAGTATGCTTAACGGGGACCAGTTTGCCAAACGCTTTGGTGGAGAAACGGGAGATGACCCTGACTTCTTTTTTGTTTCCTTCAGGGGCTTCAGAGATGGAGCACTGACGGAAGATAGTGTGACATTTTACTTTGCAGACTACCGCTTTGAGGATAACTCCCAGGATTACATTGTCAAAGACTGGAACATGATAGAATTGGGCAGTCTGGGAGCAATAGATAGCTTGTCCTTTACCTTCTATTCTTCAGATGCTGGCGCCTTCGGGATAAATACGCCCTTATACTTTTGTGTGGATGACATTAGCCTCACACCTGCAGTTACTTCCTCTAATCAACCTGACGTAAGCAGTCTGATTACCAGGGTTTATCCTAATCCATTTCAGCAAGAAGTTACTGTAATTTCTGAAGCTATCGGTAAGCTGAGCTTTACCATTTCC
>JBCBKZ010000216.1:0-7899 GCA_038520955.1 Bacteroidota bacterium
TGATAAGGGCTTTTCTTTGAACAAGATACTGTGTGCCTAATAGATAATACTGAGTTATCAAGCCTAGAATCAGTAAAATCAACATAAGGCAAACAGTAAAATACCACCTTGAATTAGCTTCATGAAATTGCTTTATTCTTGAAAACCCTACTCCAAGAGCGATCAAACCTATGCTTCCAGTAACTACGGCAAAGATATCCTGTGTACTTGCACTAAAATACCCTTGCGAATAAAGGCTATCAAGGACTAATACTCTATATGTCTGGTGGATGTCAGAAACACCAAACTTGAATTCAGCCAGTCTACTTAGGGTTTGTATGGGTGTGGCTAATAAAAAGGCCATCAAGGAGGTTATGCCCAAAATACTTCCCAGAATGAGGAAATGCTTAGATTTACTAAGAGTAGGAAGGGAGAACTGTTTTAGAAATGAGAATAGGCTGAAGCTTATCAAAACGGCGAATAGGATAGCCAGGTAATTCAGGAAGGTGAAATTGCTAAAGACGGAAAGGATGGCCCCCACCAATGCCCACAAAAGCGAAGTATTCTCAAGCTTATCCAGATACTCATAAAGGAAATACAAGCTCATCATCATAAAGGCACATGCCAGGCCATATCCACGGGCTAGAGAGAAGAAGTCTAATAGGTACGGATTTGCACTTAAAATGAGGAAGCCACTTAATCTTACCCATCCATCTTTCGATATCTTCCTTACAAGAAAAAGGCTGGAAGTCAGATAGAGTAGGTGCCCTAGCACATTGGGGAGGCGAATAAAAAATGGGGCATCACCAAATATACTCACACTGATCTGCATCAGCCACGTATTTAACATATGCATATTTGCGGTCCCCCAACATGCGGGATCAAAGAAACAACTCCAGACTGCCCAATCAATATAATTGATGAAGGTACTGCTTTCATCATGGGTCATGGAAAGGGTAGATGCTCTCCAGGTTGTGTAAAAAAGGAGGCAACCCGCCAAGAAAAAGGATACTCCATTAAAAATGGATTGGGTGCGCTGAGAGGATAAGGAGAAAGGTAGTAGCATGATCTACGTTAAAGATAGGAAGGATATCTAACATGAGGGTTAACAGGCAGAAAAATCTTGAGTTTGAAAAGAATTGACATTTTTTTGTCTAATCTGATTGGAAACATAATGCCCGATCTATATTTTAGATATTAGGTACACTAACGCTATGGGGGAGGAATTGAAAGCTATCATCATAGATGATGATCCATCTTGCCACAAGACCATAAAGATCCTTTTGGAGGAATCGCATCCTGATGTACAAATTCTAGGCAATGCGTATTCAGTAGAAGAAGGGGTAGCACTAATCCGGGAGAAATCGCCAAATCTGATTTTTCTCGATATTGAATTACCTGATGGGTTAGGATTTGAGTTACTTGAGCAGTTTCATGACCCTCAGTTTAGAGTGGTATTTATCACTGCACATAATGAATACGCATTAACAGCTATCCGTTTTGAGGCTCTCGACTTTTTAGAAAAACCCATAGATGAAGAGGACATCCAGATAGCTTTGGATAAAGCACGTAGGTCTATGAACCGGATCATAGACCAGGAACAATTGACTTACCTCTTAGATAACTACGAACGGGCAAAGTCTCAGCGTCTTCCCACCCGTATAGTTATTTCCAGTCATTCTGAGTTAAATTTTCTACCTGTAGATAAGATCGTATGGCTGGAAGCCAAAGAGACATACACAAATTTCCACTTGATGGGTCGGAACAAACCTGTCTTATCAGCCTATAATCTTGGTACATATGTAAAGAAGTTCCAACCCTACTTAAGCTTCCAACAAGTTCATAGATCACATATGGTCAACCTAGATTTTGTCAGTAAAGTAAATAAGTCACAGAGAACTGTCATGCTGGAAGGAGGAACAGAGGTGGGTATTGCCAGAAGATTTTGGGATAGCTTCAAATCAGCCATGGAACAATTCTAATTTTTATTCGGTTGGTAGAAATGTCCGTTAAATTAAAATTCATAACCGCTCCTTAAATAAACGGGTTTTTCCATGGATTGAGAAGTACATTTTTGGTAATAAAAGAAACAATTACCATAAAATTTACTCCCAAACTCTATTTACCATGGCCTGTATTAAAGTGTCTTCACAAGGTGAAGATGGAACCTTTCGTGTCATACCTGATAGTGAGACGTTTATCCACTTCAACAGGTATTTTCATTACAACAACATTCTTACTGTTTTACTCCAAAGAAACGTGGCAGGGGACCTGGATAAAGATGAAAATGACCTGAATCCAAGAATCTTACCCGGCTTACAAATTGTAAAAGCGGAGCTTACCATAGCAGCAAAAGGCTTTACGGTTGAGCCTTGCTTCTTGTTAATCCCTACACTGGACTTAGAGTCAAATGGTTCACCCGTTTCATTCAGCTTTAGTGAAGGAATGTACCTGGGTATTTCCTGCTTGCCTGTCAGAGAATGGCAAGGGGTATATAGTTTGAAGAATATCTGATTTGAGCTTGTAGTGCGATGGCAGATATACTTGATAGGCTTTTTCGTGAGCCTTCAGACCAAGAAATACTGAGCAACGTCCAGGCAAACATATTCGAACATCATAAAAGGAATTATCTCCGTTGTCTTTTTTTCGGGTTCAATGAAGCTAAATCTCCTGCAGCTATTGCAGAAAGGTTAAGCCGGTTTGCCTCTGAAGGCTCAGTGATAAAAGCTGAGAAAGTACGGATCCCTAAATCCAACCAGTCACAGGCTGGCTGGATTTCTACCGCCGGCTTCCAGGTACTTCATACTTCAGCTTTTAAGAAAGAATTAGTTCAGCTTCAGAAGAATGAAGTAGATGACTGCTTTTATTCCTCAGAAGAATATGAGAACCTAAAAAAGCAATTGCCATGCTTGACCACCCTTAGTCTTTCTTGTGAAGGATGTCATAAGCTGGTAGGTGGTTTAGATAAAGATCATCCCCTTATTCCAGTTGATGATCGGTTTAAATCCGGTATGTCAGGAGTAGGGAATAGACAGGAATGGAATGAGCCTCAAAAAAGGTACTGGGAAGCCAATTGGCGAAAGTTCAGTTGGGAAACCCCCAAGATAGATCTTATGATCATGATTGCAGATCATTCTGAAAGAAAATTAGAAGAGCTCACGGATTTCATTAAGGGCTTTTTTGAAGCTGATAGCCTAGCTACCCTGTTATTTGTAGAGAAGGGGAAAATGAAAAAACATGATTTTGGCGGAAAGCTTGGGTGCCGGATTGTGGAACCTTTCGGGTTTAGAGATGGGCTAAGTGAAATTCCTTTCTGGGAAGAGTATGGAAAAAGGTTCCAGAAAGATACCTTAAACTCTGTTCTGGATATAAACCTGGGGAGCTATCTCGTCTACAGAAAACTTGAGCAAGACGTAGCTCTCTTCAATAAAAATATTGACTTCATTGTAAGTAAGCTTAATGAAAAAGGGTTTCAGGTGGAGCGCGCTTTCATAGAAGCTCAACTTATGGGAAGGTTTAAGGATGGTACACCACTAGCCTTGGCAGGTAAACCTAAAATTTCTCGGGAAGGCCATAAAGGCAAATGGAAAGGTTTTGACAAATTTTGGAGTAGTGAGGAGGATGATCCTTCACGTGAAGGATTCATGGGATATGCAGAAAATAAGTGTCCCGTCTTTGCCCATGCGAGACAATCTAATCCCAGAGAAGTGAAAGATATGAAAGAACCCAAAGGGAGAGGCCGAGTAGGGCCTTATAAAGGATTAGAAGGAGCAAGAATAAGGATAGCCAGACGCGGAATACCGTATCAGGAAGAACTTAAGGCTACCTACTCAAATGGAATCTGTGAAACCAGGTTAGTGGAAGGGCTACAGTTTATGAGCTACCAAGCCAACATTGGGCTACAGGTAGGCCAAATCATCAACAAGTGGTGTAATTCTAACTCTTTTCCAATGGCAGGAAGTGGCATAGATCCTATTATAGGTAGAGGGTTTCCTGGGAGAGATACAGAGTATCATTTCCATACAGAATGGAATTCGGAGAAGCGGGTTGCCATAAAAGTGAACTTTCAGGATATGGTTAAGCTTAGAGGAGGAGGATTTTTCTATACTCCTTCCATCAAGTGGCTGCAAACGCTACCAGAAAGGGTGAAAAAATATTCAGAATGGTCTGAATAGCTTCCCCAAAACAGTGAATATCTACACTCAATCCCTTAACTTAAGTACATAATCAACCTTATGTACTTAAGCTCTACCCGCTTAGTTAATTTATGGCTATTCCTCCTTTCAGGATTTCCTTCCTTCGGGCAGGACATAGTTCTCCCTCTGCAGAATATCTCCGCTGAGACGGGACTTACAGCCAGTACTTTTAACCTATACATCTCAAGGGATAGTGAACACTATACCTGGATAAGTTCTATCACCGGCCTTAACAGATTTGATGGCTTGAGGAATCATCAGTATCTGGCAGAAGACTCTCTCCCGAATGCGCTAGCGGATCCCATCATTCAGAGCCCTATGTTTGAGGATGCAGAAGGGAATTTATGGTTTAATACTTCCACTGCCGTCCAGAGATATTCTCCCGAAAGTGGAGAATTTCAGAAAGTTAACATTAAGTATGATAGCGTAGAGTTTAGCGACTTCCTATTGATTGATCTGGATACGTCCAGAAATGTCCTTCTCTTCCTGGGGCAGTATGGAAAACTAGGCAGGTTTTATCCATTATTTGAAATGGATATTACAAAGGATGACAAGGAACCCGTATTGATAGACTCTATCCCTACCTATAACTTTAATGGCCTAAGGAAGATCAATGGGTCTTCATGGGATTCTTATAATTTGTTCATTCCTCAGGAGGGAGGATGGGAAGTAAGAGAATACAATGCAGGAAAGCGAAAAGGCATCCACCCATTTATAAACCAGGAAAACAAGAATAGGGAACCTAATGCCTCTTACTATGATGGAGAATTTTTATGGATAGGGTCGGCAGCAGGACTTACCAAAGCTACTTCCCTTGGGGATACCCTTTTTAGACTTGATAGCTATAAAGAACTGACATCTCTGAACATTACCGGCATAGCTCCTTATAAAGAGAATGTTCTTTTGGTAAGCATAGATAAAGAAGGACTGTTTCTCTTTTATACCAGCAAGAACCGATTTGTAAGGAAAGTTCAGGTCAGGCTAGATGGCCGTACCCAAAACTTTGCCTATAGGGTTACGGGAATGATCGTTGATAAGGAAGAAAACCTATGGATTTCTACTGAATCGAAAGGAGTATTTTATACTAATCTGAGGAAGAATCGGTTTTCAGCTCATCTGGCAAATTCAGACCCTAGCACTCCATCGTATAGCATTAAATCTATTTCCGTAAGCTCAGATGGGTTTGTTTGGAGCAGCACGGAGGATAGGTTGATTCTGGAGAATACTAAGGGAGAAAAGATAGATGAAAAAGTCCTTAGCCAACTAGTAGGTGATACACAGTCGGAATATGAAATCTATACCATCAAAGAGGATAAAGAGGGAAATAAATGGGTGGGAAGTACTGGAGGATTATTTCTCATATCAGGGAACTCACTAAAGCCTCAAAATGTCAAGCTCATATCAAAAGGATTTATAAGGTCAGTTGAAGAGCTGTCAGATGGAAGAAAGCTGGTTCTCACTTTCGGGAGAGGGATGATGGTCCTTAACCTTGGAAGCGAAGGGTATGAGTTAACGGAGCCTATTCGTCCTACTAAGGGGATCATTCTGGCTTTATGTGAGAAGTATGATGGCAAAATCTGGGTGTCTCAATGGCGAAACAGTCTTCAATTACTGGAACGGGTGTCAAACTCTCTTGTAGAAAAATCATCCATTCCATTTCTGCCATTTGTATATGCCATCGTAGAATCACCGGACTCTGCTAAAATTTGGGTAGCAACTGCTCAAGGGCTTTACTGGATTGATAACTTCGAGGAAACCCCTGTCCTGCATAAAGACACCATTTTCTCCTCCCGCTTTTTATCAGCCAATGGATTGGTTTTCGATGAGGCAGATAGAATGTGGGTTAGTACGAACACTGGTCTTATTCAGTATTCTCCGGAATTAGGGGAGGAAACTGATTCAGATGGTCCTCCACCCAATGTGTTCCGGGTATTCACCCAATCAGATGGTTTACCTGCCAATGAGTTTAATTTTGGGGCCTTCACGAAAACATCAGATGGGAAACTGGCTTTTGGTAGTACCAATGGTTATACCATATTCGATCCTGATGAGATTGTACACTATCCGGTGGAAGCCAAGCCTACTATTTCACAAGTACTCGTCAATAACCGAGAAATCACAGGGAGGGATAAGTACAGAAGTATCCAATACAAAGGGGAGGTGTTGGAAGAACTTGTTCTTGAGCCAGGAGAAAGGACCTTTACCTTTCGGTTTTCAGCCATGGACTATGGAGATCCACAATCCACTCAGTTTGAATACAGACTAAGAGACAGGGATGGGAAACTGATCAATAAGGGGAATGAACCTTTTGTCCGCTACTTCAACTTGGGCCAGGGAGAATACATTTTTGAACTGTATGCGGCTAATTCTGAGAATTCATGGAACCCCAAGCCTCAAAGGATAGCCTTACAGCTAAAACCCTATTTTTATGAGACCCCCTGGTTTATTGCTTTCCTGGCACTCATAGGACTGGGAATTATGTATGCCGTATACAGATACCGTATCAATAATGAACGAAAGAAGCATAGAATGGCAGAATTAGAGAATGCCATTCTTCGAATACAAATGAATCCTCATTTTATCTTCAACAGCTTAAGTTCCATCAGATCTTATATGCTCAGTAGAGATACCAAAGTGGCTAATAAGTATCTGGTACACTTATCTAAACTGATGCGTAAAATCCTGGAAGTGGCAGAAGAGTCAGAAATATCTGTGGGAGAGGATTTGGAGTTGTTGACTGAGTACATAGAAGCAGAGAAGCTCAGGTTCGAAGACTCATTTACCTACACCATTGAAAAAGAAGAAGACTTCGATGAGGATGAGTATATGATTCCTACCATGATTCTTCAGCCTTTCGTGGAGAATGCCATCATTCATGGGTTTAAGAAAAATGTGCAGGAAGGAGTTCTGACCCTTGCTTACAAACAGGAAGGAGATCAGCTTGTTTGTGAGGTGAGGGATAATGGAGTCGGGAGGCAGGCGGCTAACACCCAAAAAGCCAGAGGCCATACCTCTAAGGCTACGGAAATCACCCATAGGCGCCTTCAACTCATCAGAGAAAGGACGCGCAAATCCGCTAGCCTGGATATTATAGACCTCTCAGACGAAGAAGGAAGTGCCACTGGAACTAAAGTAGTCATCAGACTCCCCATAGTAGACTAGGCTTATTTACCTAGCTCCTTCTTGAAGTTTTTGAGTATTGAAAAGAATTGACAATTTTCTGTCTTATCTAATTGCTATCTGATTTGCTAATATGTATTTTTAGGTGAAAGGTATATTTTAGTTATGGGTAAAGACCTTGAAGCCATTGTCATTGATGATGAACAGTCATCTCACAAAATACTTAGAGAACTCCTAGAGGATTCAAAGCTCGATGTGAAAATAGTGGGTAATGCTTATTCAGTGAGTGAAGGTATCGAACAAATAAAGCAAAAATCTCCCAATCTACTTTTCTTAGATATAGAGTTACCTGATGGACTTGGATTCGACCTGCTAGAAGTATTTCCAGATCCAGATTTTAGGGTAATTTTCATTACCGCCCATAATAAGTATGCCTTGTCGGCAATTCGTTTCGAAGCATTTGAGGATTACTTAGAAAAACCCATTTCCTTAACAAGCCTTAAAGAGGGTCTGCGAAAGGTGAGGGTGTTTAGGGACAGAATTATGACAATCGAAAAGCTGAGTAGGATAAAAGAAAATTATGAAAATGCTGAAAGGAAAAAAC
>JBCBKZ010000217.1:0-7879 GCA_038520955.1 Bacteroidota bacterium
TCTGCTGGCTGTCTTTTGATAGGATGAGTCAGCTCCACCTCCAGAATTTCATGTACGTTCCCTTCAATCTTGTTGGCGAGTTGGAGGGTAGGAAGGTCATTGCAATCTAAGCCAAAGGGCTCTTCTATTTCTACCGAAATGTATTCAAGACCTATCAAGGCATAAGCCACAAACATGGTCACTGGAATGGCATAATACATTACACTCGGTGCAAGGACAAGAGGCATGGCAACCACGTAAACGGAGATGAATAACTTGATGAAGAAATTATAGGAAAATGGGATAGGGGTAGCTTTAATACGCTCACAGGCACCTTGAATATCCAGAAAGGATTGAGTTTCCTCCTTAATATTTCTCAGATGAGCAGCTTCTATAAATCCATCTTTGAATAGACTTTCAGCACGCCCATACATGTCATTCACTATCTTGTTGGGAACATGCCTGATCGCCAATAACTTTTCTTCAGGAATGTCAGAGTAAGTCTTGATCACTTCATGAGCTTCCTTATCTCTAAGGTGTTCGCTTAATGCATGTACATAGGCAGAAATAGATCTGGCATAGAAGGCCTTCTGAACTTCATTTTGGGAGAAAATACCGTTGATGATGACCGCTAGTCCACGCGTATGGTTGATAAGCGCCCCCCATTGCTTCCTCCCTTCCCAGTACCTGTCATAGGCCGTACTGTTTCTGAAACTCATTAACAAACTCAGGAAAATCCCTAAGAGTGAAAAGACAACCGCATCTATTTTTACTGCAAAAGGCAGAAAGTCGATGATGACGATCACCAAAGTGGTATATACGCCCACATACAATACACTTCTTAAGGTCTTACGGATGATATAACTGGATCTGAAGTGAGAAATTCCTTCCATCCAGTTTTTAGAATTGTAATTGATCATGACTGTGCAAATTTTTCAGGCCACCAAACTACGAAATAGTCATGAACTCTTAAGGATGATAAGCTTTGGAGCCTTTTAGTAGGGATGTTTCCTTAATAGCTCCACTTCAGCCTGAGGAACATCCCACTCCCAATGTGCTGAAACTCCTCAGCAAATTCTCCGAGGAAAACCTGTCCTACCAGATCCAGATCCCAGTTTTCTGTAATAGAGTAGGCTGCTCCAGGTAATAGGATGACTTGCTTGTCCTGGGAACCCATTAGAGAACCCATACTTACGGTAAAGATGGGGGAAGCCTGCCAGCTAGCCTGAACAAATCCTGCCCACTTGGAGGGAAAGAGATTTTTGGGAGAAAGTTGTCCACCTATGATACCTCCCTGTACGCCTTCTGCAGTGATGATCCTACTGTTATACAAGACAGCTGCACTTCCATAAACTGTCCCAAACTGCTGGTCCAGCATAAGGGTTCCTGCAAAAACTCTGGGAGAAATACTGGATGGGGTAGGGATGTAGTAAGTAAGCTCCCCCTTGAAGCCACTTTGACCAATGGCTCCTGCCCAGCCTGTCCCCAAGCTAAGGTCACCCTGAAAATAGCCTGCCAATACCTGCACATCATACCCTTTCAGGTTAAAGCTGTATAAGCCCGCTCCTATAGATTCTCTCATATTCCTGGCGGGAGAAAAAGCTACTTCTGCTCGTGAAAGTAAGCCCGTAAAGTACTGTACTCTGATAGCATCACTTCCCGGCCTTTCCTCATAGTCAAAGTCCAGATAGTTAAAGGCATTGAAGAGATCATTAGGGTTCCAAACCAGGGTCATGCCCCAGTTGATACGCTGCCTCCCCAGCGTAACATCCCAGTCTCCCTTGGAGTAATTCAGGTAGGCTCTATCAAAGATGGTTTGGCCCACAAAGGCAGGGTCATCTATCCACCTAAAGGACAGATCTACCAAGCCTAACTGAGGGTCAATCTGATCTGCATAATTAGCCTGCAGCTTTACCTCCTCTCCGAAGAATAGTCGATTTCTCATCCCTATGCCTATTCTCCACCCATTCTGGTTTTCTGCAGAAAGATTTAGCCTGTGATGGATGAGGTTATTGGTAGTTGGCGCCAAGTCCACAATCCCATAGAAGGTGGTGGACTGGAGATACTTCACATATCCACCGGCCTCCCATTTCCATTCCTTCTCCTCTTGTGCATGAAGGGAAAAGTGGAAAAGGAGCAGCAATACTAAGCCTAGCGATGTTTTCAGCTTCATACTTATCGGCTGATATCACTCACTATCTGTCCGTCTTCCAGGGTGATGACTCTTCTGGCCCGGTCTATTACTCGCTGATCATGGGTGGAGAAAATGAAGGTCATCTTTTCTTTCTCGTTTAATTCTGCCATGATATCCAGCAGTTGGGCAGTAGACTGTGAATCCAGGTTAGCAGTAGGTTCATCCGCTAAAATGAACTGAGGTCGGGATGCCAAAGCTCTGGCTACCGCCACTCTTTGCTGCTGTCCGCCGGAAAGCTGATTAGGTCTGCTGCCAAGCTTGTCTGCCAGCCCTACCGCAGATAGCAACTCTTTTACTCTTGCCTCACGAGTAGCTTTCTCCTGTCCCTGTAACAGCATGACAAATTCTACATTCTCCTGGGCCGTCAACACAGGTATAAGGTTATAGGCCTGGAAGACAAAGCCGATGTGGTTAAGGCGGAAGTTAGTCAGAGCCCCTGTTTTCATGGAGGTGATGTCGTTTCCATCTATGCTGATTTCTCCAGAACTAGCCTGGTCTAATCCCCCGATGATGTTCAGTAGGGTAGTTTTCCCGGAACCAGAAGGACCCACAATGGCTGTGAATTCTCCTTCTTCTATATTCAGGTCTACTCCTCTAACTGCGTGTACTGGAATGACCCCTTCGTATGTTTTATGTAAATCTTTAGTTTGTATGATACTCATAGTGTGCAATGATTGAATGGGTGGATTTTGAATGAGTGATGAATTTTGAATGAAAGAATGACTGAATGTCGAATGAAAGATTGGCTGAATTTTGAATGATTGAATGTTGTCTTAAGCTCATTTCTATTCCATTCTTCTACTGTTTCGTCATTATAAACTCTCACCTGTTCTTAGACTTAAACTTCTACTTAAACTTACTCTTACAAGCTTCTGACTGCTTCAGCAGGTTTTAAGCGCAAGGCCCTGAGCGCCGGATAAATGGCTGATAAAAGGGCCGTGATGGCTACCATGATGGCTATTTGGGTGTAGTAGCTTGGGTCCAGACTGGTATATGCTATGTTGGAAAAGCCCAGCTCATTCAGCCCATCCGAGAAGGAACTCATGTCAATTCCATTCTTTCCAAAATAGGTAACCAGTCCAAAGGCGATGAATAGTCCAATGGGAACGCCTACCATAGCCAGGAAAAAGGTTTCCAGCATAATCATGCTGAAGATGCTACGCTTATTCATGCCTATGGACATCAGCATGCCTAACTCCCGCGTACGTTCCAGCACTGCCATGAGCATGGTATTAATGATCCCAAAGGCCAGTCCCAGCATGATGATGGACATGAAGATTCCCAAACTGGCTCCCAGAGAATCTGCAACCAGCTTCAAATCTGGGGAGGTTTCTCTCCAGCTATCCACCAGATAGTCCGGGAAGGCGGCCTGCAGATTTTTCTGTAGGCTTAGGGTACTCTGATCATTCTCCAGAAGAATGGCTACCTCATGGATTTGTCCCTGCTGTCCTAAAATTTTCTGTAGATCCCCAGCCCTGACAAACACATTGGTTTCATCATACTTGCTGTTGACAGATTTGTAGATGCCGGCTATACGGAAAGCACCAGAAGTGATCTCTCCATCCTTATCCTGAAAAGTGAGAATGATCTTCTTTTTTAGAGATACCTTGAGTTTTTCTGCCAGCTTTTGTCCGATGACCACTGGGTTTCTACGTACCCCTTCAAAATAAGCTCCTTCAATGATTCTGTCTGGAAGCTGGGTAACTACTGCTTCCGCTTCAGGATCTATTCCTTGTATGGATACGCCACCCGCAGCCTTGGCAGAGTTAGCCATACCTCCTACCAGGGTGCGTAGTGAATAGCCTCTCATATTGGAGAACGTATCCAATGTATTTATCAGATCAGCTTTCTGGGGAAGAGTATCCTTGGTGTACCTGTCCTCCAGGAAAGTGGGTGTGTGTATTTGAATATGAGAAATTTGGGTTTCTATAATCGACCGTGTGCGGCCTTCCTGCATGCCAAATCCAAAGGATATCAAGAATATCCCCCCTATCAGTCCTATCATGATAGCTGCTATAACTACCATGCTACGGGTTCTATTTCGCCAGATATTTCTCCATGCTATGGTGATGATTTTCTTCATGATGTGTGGAATTAGATGCGCATGGCTTTAACAGGTTCCAGTTTGTTCATATACCAAATGGGGTAAGCAGAAATGAGCAGGACCATGAATAAAACCGTAAATGCCTGATTCAGGAAAATATCCCCTCTGATGACCATGGGGAGGACTGCCTCAAAGCCGTAAGAGGCATAGGCCTCGGCCATTTCTGGGCCCAAGTCTATAGGATTTCGATTGAAGTAGATAACTATGGGGAGGCTCGCCAGCATTCCTGCCAGTATTCCGAGTATGGCCATGAAGATCATTTCCAGGACTACCACTGCGGCTAGCTTAAGCTTGCTCATCCCTATGGCGGTCATCACCCCAAACTCATACTTCCTCTCGGCAGTCATCATAAGTACGGTCCCGAAAATCCCAAATCCGATGATGACATAGAGGATGGCCATGGTGAGTACGTTACCGCCTCTATCAGCTTCTATGGTCTGCACCAGCTCCGGCATCATCTCTTGCCACTCCATGACCTCATATTCTTCAGAAAGAGAATTCTCAAGATCAGCGGCTACTTTCTTAGCTGCCTGGGCTGAATTAAGTGAGAGAGAAAGTGAGGTTAGGCGTTCATCTGCCGCCAGAAAGTACTGGGCTTCCTGGAGGGTGATATAGGACATTCTCTTATTCAAATCTGGAGACCCAAACTTGAGGAGTGCCCTTACCGGATACTTGCCGGAAGCCATGGCCCCTCTGTACCCTTGCCCCAGAAGCACAAGCGTATCTCCTATGCTTACCTTCAACTTTTTGGCTAATCCCTGTGCTAGCATAATGCCCAGGTCATCTTCAGCCAGATAAGTTCCCTCAGCAACTTTATTTTTCAGGGAGGTTAGCTTGTTTTCCTCTGAAGGTTGGATCCCTACTACCATACAACCTTGGGTAACGGAATCGGAGGCGGCCAGGGAGAAGGTTTCCAGTCGGGGATTCACGGAGGAAACAGTTGGATGTTCTTCTACAGAAGAAAATACTGCAGGAACCTGCTCGAAGCTGTTCTCCAGGGTTTGGTCATCCCAATACCCGTCTTTGTGAACCTGCACATAGCCGGTGTAGAAACCCACTACATTCTGGATCATTTTGTCATAGACACCCTCATTCAGGGAGTTCATGACGATGGCTAACAGCACAGCAAAAAAGATGGAAGCTGCCGTGATGAAAGTACGTCGTTTATTGCGCCAAAGGTTGCGCCAAGCGAGTTTGAGTAGCATCAGCGTACGCGTTTCATGTTTTGTTGAGAGAAAAAGCTGTCCGGGAGTTTTTTGTCGAAGATGATGTTATCATAGACCATGACCGTTTTCTGGCCTTCTTCCTCCACCGGAATCATTTCCAACTTGGTGGCAAAGGTTCTGCCGCCCATCAGCTTGATCTCAGAAGCCTGCATTACATTGATGAGGTACATGTCCTCATCGTAGAATTCTGTCCTTAACTGAAGGTAGTCCTTCTTGTCTATCCACAGGTAAATCTTCCCCCAAATGACAGAAGCATCTTCATTAGGGATGAGTTGAAGCTTATAGCAGCTTCTCCCGTCTATCACAGAATCCTGCAGCAATGTATGAGAATAGTCAGTGATGATGGAATTCTCACGCACCAGATCTTCATTCGTAAAGTCAGAACCCATCCATGACTGGGACATCATGGAAGGTGGGAGCTTTACCGTCCTTTCTACTCTGGGTAGCCAGGTCCAGATTTCCTTTTGGCGCTTGAGATTGGTTGTGCCTTTATCCCTGACGGGGGCAGTAACCAGGATAAGGGCATAATCATCTCCCTTGGACCAGGACTTCATCTTCATTTCCCTCGTCCAGGTAGGTCTGACTATGGTCATGGTCATCTCCGCTTGAGAACTTTCTATGCCTCTGCGGATTTCCTCAGCTTTCTTGATGATGCTCAGGGCATCCTGAGCAATTAGGCCTGCGCTGAGACACATCATCAGAAGGAAAACTCCTCCCTTAAGATAGTTGATCCATTTCATATGTGTTGGTTAAGGGTGTTCTACATATTTCTTAAGCAATTCTTCCTTAAGGAGATCCATGTCCATAACCTCTCCTAAGATTAAGTATCTTATTCCCAATCCATCCATAATGGCTGTTAGTAAGCTTGCTTCTACCTTAGGATTGGGTACTCCTACATCAGCCATGAGGGTTTCTAGGTAGGGCATGTTCTCATGATATTTAGCTACTATCAGCTGGGTAATAGAAGGAAACTGGTTCAACTGAAGAGACAGTTGGGTAAGCAGGCGGGAATGATGGGGCTGTTCTCCAAGATACGTGAAGAATGCTTCTATCAAGGATCTGAGTCTGTCAACTGGATCTTCCAGTTTATCCGCCTCTTCCTGGAAGTCATCTCCTTCTTTGAAAGCCTGGTACAGGATTCCCTCCAAAAGATCCTCTTTACTATCGAAGTAGCGGTAAATGAGGCCTTTAGCTACCTCAGCCTTTTTAGCTATTTGTTGGATGGTCGTGTTATGAAATCCCCTTTCAGCAAACAATTCCAGTGCGGCAGAGAGGATCTTCTCCCTGCTTTGTTCGCGCATTTCCTGCCATTGTGCTTCTGATCGTGGACTCATACATTTTATGGATGAACGGTCAGTCAATAATACGGATAGTTTTTGAGAATGTTAAACAGGAGGAGGATTTTGTGGAAAGAAAGGTGGGAGGAGAATAGGGGAGAGATATGAAGAGCTATAGCAGAAACTGAGCATGAATAGCCATCAGCTTATTTAAATAGTAAGGCAGAACATTTCTGGTATTTGTGGTCGAGGAATTCAAATGTTTATAAGTTAGAGGATATTAATGCTAAGTGTTACCTAAGCCTGGATTGGTAATTAGCTCTCCAAATGAAATTTTTTTTGAAACAATTTTTTTCAATTTATCTCTATCAATAATCACTAAGTTAGGAATATTAAGGTTAATACTGGATTCAAGCGTGCCATTGGTGATTAGAATTAAATTGGGATTTTGCTCGGGATCCTGAATTTGGACTAATCTTTCAAGTGTAGGCTGAGTTATTTTTTTACCTTTAAACAATTTAAGTTCAAAGAGGTAAGTTAGACCATTTTTCTTTGCAGAAAGATCAAACCTTGAATCATTTATTTTAGATTCACTTCTGACTTCGATGAAATCATTTTTATCTAAAAGATATTTAATATACTTCTGAAAGGTAATCTCATTCATTTCATCTATATCACTAATTGTAACATGTTCTTGATAGTGAGGAATTCGGGCTACATCAATTATTGTTTCGAACTCTTCGATCCTATTTATTTCAACAATTAGAATTCCATTCTTGAACAATAGATAAAAATTATCGTTGATTAATTCCTCAACCTCATTATCGAAATCAGTATAATTAATAAATCCTTGGTAGGTTAAAAGCCTCTTATCTACTCCCGCAAAAAAATATTTATCTTCTCCTTTCCAGTTAAAGTATCCTGCAAATTCTTCCCCTTTGAAAGAGACTGATGGTGCATCATAGCTTAACTCTCTAAATGTATGATTTTTAGTATTCTGCTCAAATGGGGTTATTTGATCTAATAATCGTTTTCGCATTTGAGAGTAATATCTACTAAGCTTACTACTTCCGTGTTCAGTTTTTTCGGAAGTAGTAAG
>JBCBKZ010000218.1:0-7876 GCA_038520955.1 Bacteroidota bacterium
CAATGGAGAGATGGGTATGGTGAAAGAGCTATACCAGGATACCCATGAGGAGAAGTACGGATTAGAATGGATAGATGCCGAGATAGAATTTGCTGATAAAGAGGGAGAACCCTTTCTGGTAGAAGCCAAATTGATATTGAGCTTATTGCAGGACAAGAAAGCTCAAGTAGACAGGACTACCTTAAATACCATTATCCAAGCCAGAAGAGGTGAATATATGGAGCTACCTCCTTCCAAAGCCGCTGCCCAGTTAAGAGCTGATCCATACATTAACGGTCTTCAGATAAAGTATGGCTACTGCATTACTGGACATAAATCACAGGGTGGACAGTGGGAGAATGTGATTATAGGATTTGAACCAGATTATGGCCAAAATCCTCAGGCTTATCTTAGATGGACCTATACTGCCTGCACACGTGCCTCAGAAAGACTTTTTCTCTTAAACTGTCCTTTCGTAGATTCATAGCAAACGTTTTTTTCAAACCATGCCGAAAAAACCCTCCATCCTATACGTCGACGATGAGCACCAAAACCTGGTGTCCTTCAAAGCTACCTTCAGGCCTTATTACCAGATTCATGTGGCTCATAGTGGACTGGAAGCCATAGAAATTCTCAAGAAGCATAAGATAGACCTCATCATCACTGACCAGAGAATGCCCAATATGACGGGCGTAGAGCTGTTTGAGTCCATTCTTACTGATTTTCCTGATCCCATAAGAATGGTCTTAACCGGCTACAGTGATGTGCACGCCATCATAGATGCAATCAATAAGGGAAAAGTCTATTACTACATCACAAAACCCTGGAATGAGAAAGAGTTGAAGCTGATCATAGATAATGCGTTAGAGGCCTATTCTCTCAAGCAAGAGAACAAACAGCTGGTAGAAGAAAAGAATCAACTTCAGTTACAAGCTGAAAGGCAGGCCAAGGAGAACATCCTCTCCCGCTATGAAACCCTAAAAAACCAGGTCAATCCTCATTTCCTGTTTAACTGCCTGAATACGCTCTCTTCCCTTATCTATGAAGACCCTACTACAGCGGAGACCTTCGTTTCCAGACTTACTAAGGTGTATAGATATGTCCTGGACCAACGAGAAGAAATCACGGTCTTACTGGAAGAGGAGATTACCTGTATGAAGCACTATGTATTTTTGCAACAGGTGAGGTTCTCGGACCGACTGACCTTAAAAGTAGATATACCCTCTGAGCTATCAGAATTATTCATTCCTCCCCTTACGCTACAGATGCTGGTGGAGAACGCCATAAAGCATAATATTGTCTCCAAGGAACTCCCGCTTCACATCAGCGTGTATGAGGAGGAGGGCTTTTTGGTGGTTCAAAACAGCTTCCAGCCCAGAACGGAAAAAGTGAGCTCCACAGGCATGGGATTGCAAAATCTAAGGGAGCGATATGCATTCCTTAGCGATACACAACCGTCTTTCTCACAAGAGGGTAACTTCTATTTTGCTAAGGTTCCGCTGCTATCACAACATACAGACAAGCAAATTTACCACGACTAGCTGCTTTTCTTCATACAAATGTTGCCGATAATTTATAATTTAGATTTTTAGCACGAACGAGCACTGACCGGAGACCCATACTATAAGAACCCTGATATGGCTGAGGAAAAGTTTACCATTTTATATGTTGATGATGAGCCCCAGAACCTGATCTCATTCAAAGCTACCTTCCGAAGAGAATATAAAATCTTTACCGCTACTAGTGGAGATGAAGGTATCAAGATCATGCGTAGCCAGGATATTAATCTGATCATCAGTGACCAAAGAATGCCTGAAATGACAGGTGTGCAGTTTCTGGAAAAAGTGCTCCCAGAGTATCCTGACGCAATTAGAATCATCCTGACCGGCTTTAGTGACGTAGAGGCTATCATAGATGCCATCAATAACGGGCGCGTATTTAGATATATTACCAAGCCATGGAATGAGACTGAGCTAAGGATGACCATAGAGAATGCTCGTCAGTTATTCGACCTCAGCCAGTACAACAAAAGACTGGTAGCATCCCTCCATAACAAAGTGTCAGAGCAGGAGAAGACCCTGAAGCTTTTCATGAAGTATGTACCAGAGAGCATCATAGAGAAAACGCTTCACTCTTCTGAAGACGACTCTATATTTAAGGGAGAAAAAAGAAATACAGCCGTCCTTTTCTGCGACATCAGAGGCTTCACCCCCATGAGTGAAGAATTGGAACCGGAAGAGGTAGTGGCCTTCCTGAATGATTATTACTCGATGATGACGGAGGTGATTAAACGCCATGAGGGGACTGTGAACCAGTTTGTGGGAGATGAGATTTTTGCGGCCTTTGGTGCCCCCATAGCAACCACTAAAAATGAGCTTAATGCTGTCTTCTGCGCCCTGGAGATGATGAATAAGCTGACCATGCTCAACGAGAAGTATGAGGCTAAGATGGGCATGCCCATAGAAGTAGGGATAGGCGTAAATGCAGGGGAAGTAGTGGCAGGAAATCTGGGATCAGAAGAGAAAATGGCGTATTCTGTTACAGGAGATACGGTGAATACAGGTAAGAGAATAGAGTCATTGACAAAAGACCAGCCTAATTCCATTCTCATAAGTGATACTGTTTACAAGATCGTAGAGAGCTTTGTCTCTACTAAAGCCTGGGATCCTATTCATGTGAAAGGCAAAAAAGACCCCATTCAGGTGTATGAGGTGACCGGAGTGAAGGAATGAAAAAGGGAAACAGATTCCATCTGTCTCCCGCTCGAATACTATAAACTGATCTAATTCTTAGAAGTAATCTTCTGGATTTACTTTCTCCCCGTTTTTCCACACTTCATAATGAAGATGAGGTCCGGTAGATTTCCCGCTGGATCCCACAAATCCTATTATGTCTCCCTGTTTGACAGTATTTCCCTCTTTTACGTTAAAGGCTGACAGCTGAGAATACAGAGTGGAATAAGTGTCATTGTGTTGAACAATAATCTTTCTCCCGTAACCTTCCCCTTCTTTTTTATAGGAAACTTCTATCACTACTCCATCAGCAGTAGCCCTAACGTCTGTTCCCTTATCTGCTGCAAAGTCCACTCCGGTATGCATCATCATTTCCTTGGTCCAGGGGTTCTTTCTCATGCCATAACCGGATGAAATATACCGGTACTGGGCTTCAGCAATAGGTTTGATGTTAGGGACTACCTCCTCATTCAATTCGGGTGGAGAAGGTGGACTTGTAAACGCCAACATAAAGGAGGCTAAGACTGGAAGAAAGAGCAGATAGGTCCCTCTCTTCCAAGCGGGAGATTTCGCAGATGTCATCATGTGAATTCGGTTTATAATGGTTGATTGAAAAAATGCTTGTGCAAGTTGAACCTGATAGGCTCTGTGGACATTATTCTTTAGGAGGTTGAGATAGGTTGATAAGGGAATTCCTTTTTCCAGTACTTCCTTGTCCGCCAAAAACTCATGTAATTCCTGTAAGGTCTTTCGGAACCAGCTTAACAATGGATTAAACCAGAAGATGATGGCATACATTTCCAGCAGAAGGATATCCAGCGTGTGCTGCTGTTTCACATGTGCTTCTTCATGGATAAGTACAATCTGAAGTTGCTCCCTGTCAATTCCCTTAGGCACATATATATGCCTGAAAAAGGAAAATGGCGCCAGCTTATGGGTAGTTTCAAATACCCGCCTATCTCCTGCCCGAGCTGGAGTGGCATGCTCGGTTAAGGCAAGTAGGGCACGAAACTTCATGGCGAACCGGAAAATGGCTATGGCTACTCCCAGGAAATAGATCCCCAGCCCTATTTGCCAGAGGAAATGTTCCTCATTTCCCGATCCTTCCTCTTCTCCTCCCACAGGTAAAGGTTTAATGATCTCCAGCGTTTCTTCCGCAAAAGCTGGAACAGCTGCTTCCATATATTCATACTCTATCTGAAAGAGCGGAAAGCCTAAAGAGCAGAATAGGATAGCCAACAGAATTAGCCTATTAAGCTGATGAAACCCATTCTTCCTGAAGAATAGCCAGAAAAGACTATACAAAACTGTCCAGACCAGACTCCCTTTCAATAAAAAGATCAATAGTTCGCTACTCATTATTTCTTTTTTCTTTGATTTTTTGAGCAATCAGCTCATTCATTTCTTCTAGTTCTTCCACACTCAGATCTTCTATCTCCGTTAGATAGGAGGCAAACCCACTCATGGATCCGTTAAAAAAGCTACCCAGGACTCGCTTAAAGTATTTCTTGAAGTAGTCTTGTCGGCTGACTAACGGGTAGTACTCATGTACTTTGCTGTAGGTGTTAAAACCCAGGAATCCCTTTTTCACCAGCACCCTGATCACAGTGGAAACAGTGGTGTAGGCGGGCTTAGGCTCAGGGAAAGCGGCTAAAATGTCCTTTAGGAAGGCTTTTTCCAGCTTCCAGACATACTGCATGACCTGCTCTTCTGCCTTGGTTAATTCTTTCATGCAAGCAATATAATGATAAAATTAGTTTAATAACTATTTTCATAGTCATAAAATTAAAAAAATAGTTTTGTCTCTTAAATTTTGCTTAAGAAAGAATGGTATTAGTTTTATGGCGGTATATCACAACTCCCTATGCAACTCTACTACTTACCTATCACCCTCAAACTCTCAGAGGTTTTCACCATAGCCCATGATCAGCGATCTGAGCAAGAAGCCATCATAGTTGGGCTTAGGTGGAGAGATTACCTGGGCATAGGTCAAAGCACCGCCAGCAAGTACTATGATGTAAGCATAGCCCAGATGATCCGCGGCTTGGAAGCCGTAAAGCCCTTTCTGGAAGGGATGGAGGCAGGATATTTACTCAGTCCTGAAGAGTTTTGGGAAAACGTTTATCCTTACTTCACAGATAATCACTTTGCTTTATCTGCTTTGGACATGGCCTACCACGATTTGTATGGAAAAGTTCAGGAACATACACTTCACGAGCTATGGGGGCTCAAGCCTGAGCAGGCTCCTCTCACCAATTACACCATAGGGATAGCTTCCATTCCAGAAATGAAAGAAAAAATACGGGCTGCCCCCTGGCCTCTCTACAAAATCAAACTAGGTACCGAGCATGATCTGGACATCATCCAGGCCTTAAGGGAGGTTACAGATGCCCCTTTTCGGGTAGATGCTAACTGCGCCTGGACGGCAAACTTCTGTAAAGACATAGCACCCAAGCTTAAAGCCCTTGGGGTAGAGTTCATAGAACAGCCGCTGAAGGCAGAGGACTGGGAAGGCATGAAAGAAGTATATCCTGATAGTCCCCTCCCCTATTTGGCAGATGAAAGCTGTAAATCCGAGGCAGATGTGGAAAGATGCCATGGCCACTTTCACGGAATTAACATCAAACTACCCAAATGCGGCGGGCTTACGCCTGCTATGAGAATGATCAGAAAGGCCAAAGAACTCAATATGCAGGTCATGGTAGGTTGTATGACAGAATCCATCATTGGAATTTCAGCTATTTCACAGCTCGCCCCTCTCTTGGATTACATAGATGTAGATGGTGCCATGACTGTTGCTAATGATGTGGGGGAAGGCATTAAGCTTGAGAACGGTAAAATCCTCTTTTCGGATCTACCAGGCATAGGAGCCAGTTTACATCCAGAGATCCAGCAGCAGCTATTAGGAGCCTAGCTCCAAAGCTTTACAGTACCAAAGAAGGAATTTTAGCTCTTTCAAAGAGCTACTAACGTATATCTTATGGTCCTACTACTGCTGATTTTCCTGAGTGTACTCTTCATCATTCTTTCTACTACGAAGCTGAACCTTCATCCTTTTCTGGCCCTTATCATCACTACCTTCTTCTTTGGCGTTTTTGCGGGTATACCTGTTAGGGAGTTACTAACTACCATTAATCAAGGGTTTGGGGGGACTATAGGAAACATAGGCCTACTGATCATTTTTGGATTGATCATAGGGGCATTCCTGGAAAAATCAGGAGGTGCATTCACGCTGGCGAGCACCATTCTCCAATGGGTAGGGACCAAAAGCATACACACGGCTATGGGCATTATAGGCTACATAGTTTCCATTCCGGTATTTGCGGATAGTGGCTTCATTATCCTTTCCTCTCTGAATAAAGCCCTCTCTAACAAAGCGAAAGTCTCCGTAGCAGGAACAGCCATAGCCTTATCCATGGGCCTCATAGCGACCCATACCATGGTGCCACCAACACCAGGCCCCATAGCTGCGGCCAGTTTACTAGATGCAGATTTGGGAAGGGTAATATTGATTGGACTCTTTGCCAGTCTGGGGGCTTTGGCAGTGGCCATTACCTTCGCTAAACGATTTGCCGCGAAGTTTGAGGTGGAATTAGTCCATTCTCCAGAAAATGCAGCTACTCCTACAGAAACAGAAAGACCAGGAGCGCTTAAAGCATTTCTTCCCATCATCATCCCTATCATTCTTATCATCATTAAATCCATAGCCGAGTTTCCGTCCCAACCATTAGGAACAGGTGCCTTCATAGATTTCTGGATATTCATGGGGAATCCTGTAGTGGCACTTTTCATAGGCATGTTACTGGCATTTCTTTTACCCAAGAAAATGGACAAAAGTATGCTGGGTACTTCCGGCTGGATAGGAGAAGCCCTCCAACAAGCTGCCATCATCATTCTCATTACAGGTGCAGGAGGAGCCTTTGGAAAGGTACTACAGGCATCCGGTGTAGGAGAAGTACTAGAGAACATGGTGGGAGGTGCCAAAATAGGGATTTGGCTTCCTTTTCTAGTGGCAGCTGCCCTCAAGACAGCTCAGGGTTCTTCCACAGTAGCCCTCATCACCACAGCTTCTATCATGGCCCCTTTATTACCCTCTCTGGGGCTGGATAGTGAAATGTCGCGCGCCTTAGCTGTAGTGGCCATTGGAGCTGGATCAGCGGTAGTTTCTCATGCTAATGACAGTTTTTTCTGGGTAGTTACCCAAATGACTGGTATGAATGTCCGCCAAGGGTATCTCTTACAAAGTCTGGGTTCAGGAATCACAGGACTTAGTGCTATGATTCTTCTTTTCATTCTCAGTTTATTCCTCTAGTCCTTGCTCACATTATGAAACTCATCAACACTGCCAGCGGTATTTTTCTCGATCATGAAGGAGAATACTTCCACTTACCCCTACCATGGGATGAAGTCATCAATAGGTCTGATCTTCATTCTTTTTTGAAAGATTTTGAAAGGGAGAGTTCCCCTACCCCTACAGAAAGAATGGGAGAATTTCTTATGCCGCCCATTGGCAGTCAGGAGATATGGGCCAGTGGAGTAACCTACCTAAGAAGTAGGGAAGCTCGTATGGAAGAATCTAAAGAAGCGGGAGGAGATGACTTTTACGAACGCGTATACGATGCAGATCGACCTGAGCTATTCTTCAAGGCAGGTTCCGGAAAAGCCGTGGGAAGCGGACAAAAAGTGAGAATCCGAAAAGATGCCAACTGGAATGTACCTGAGCCAGAGTTCACCCTGGTCATCAATTCTCAGGGGGAAATTATAGGCTATACCATAGGGAATGACATGAGTTCGCGCGACATAGAGGGAGAAAATCCTCTCTACCTTCCCCAAGCCAAGACCTATGACGGCTCGGCTGCCATAGGACCATGTTTATGGGTACCGGAAAAGCCTATGTCATCTTCTACCACCATCACTCTGGAGATTCTCAGAAAAGGTCAAGAAGTCTTTAAAGGAGAAACTAGCGTGAATCAAATGAAAAGGAAGTTTGACGAACTGGTGTCCTGGCTTTTCAAAGAAATGAGTTTTCCTACAGGTGTATACCTAATGACAGGAACAGGCATCATTCCCCCAAATGACTTCAGCCTCCAGGAAGGAGACGTTATCAGAATACAGGTGAAACCCATTGGAATTCTTGAGAATGTAGTGAGTAGGTGATTGAGTTT
>JBCBKZ010000219.1:0-7865 GCA_038520955.1 Bacteroidota bacterium
CTTTCGAAGCTAAGGTCAGGTGGTATAGAAGAGAAGCTAGTAAATACATTATCCTCCAGATTAGGGTGGATATGATGATAGGCAAGGAAAGGTGTTACATCTGCATAGAAAGACCCTTTAAGCTGAGAAGTCTCCCGTGCTAAAGTAAAAGGCTTTTCCCCTTGAGAGATATAGGAGGGAAGTTGATAGTGAATTTTGAGGCCAGTAAGGGTGTATTGGATAGGTTTGATTTCCTTTTCTATTTGTACATCCAGGACCTCTAAATGGGGTAGTCCTTTCTCAAGGATTGGCGAGGGAGAATGTTTGGTTGCGATCATTGAAACCTTCGGCAAAGTAGCTGATTTTTTAGGAACAGAAAGAGTCTTCTCGTCTGTAGTAACAGCTTCCGGGATACTTGGAAGGAGAGACCTCACCTTAGGGGAATCTGGTATATAGGTCTTTATATTCGTAGAGATAGTCTCATTTTCAGAAGCTAAGGCAAAGAATGTTTGCCCTGCTAATAGTCCTATTCCCAACATTAACATACCTCCAATAAACCAAATGATCCCTCTGCGGCCTCTATTGGGGCCAATCTCAGTAGCAATATCTTCCCAAAGTTCTGCTGGAACCTCTCCTTTGTACTGTTCGAAAGTACGCTTGTATAACCGATCTATTTCTTCAGGTTTCATGTGTCTTTTTGATCGATTGATGAATAGATAGAATTTTCTTTTGTAGTGCTTTCCTTGCTTTGGCTAAATAAACTCTGGAAGAAGTGGGCTCGATCTGTAGGAGTTCGCCGATTTCTTTGTGAGAATATCCCTCAATGGCAAAAAGATTAAATACCATACGTTGATTATCAGGAAGTTCCTGAAGGTAACCCAGTAGAGTTTCCGTTTCCAGGTAAGCTTCTATATCACTCTCCCTAAGGAAGGCTTCACCTTCAGTATTTGCTATCTCATCCAGGCTTTGATATACTTTCTGTCCCTTTTTCTTGTAGAAGCTAAGCGCTACTCTAATAGTTATAGATCTAGCCCATGAGAGAAAAGCCTGTGGGTTTTGGAGTTTGTGCAGTTCCAGGAAAATTTTGATGAAAGCTTCCTGGAAGATGTCTTTGGCGTCTTCCTCTCTTCTACTGTAACGCAAGCAGAGTCCCATGATCATCTCCTTAGTTCCATCAAACAGCGCCTTCTGGGCCTTTGGGTCCTTTTTAATACTTCGCTTTATGAGATGATGAAAGTCCATTGGGATGCTTACATACAAATGCCGGGAAAACATGTACCATGCTTTTCCCGGGCTAAGGGTTTACTACAAGATTGATTTACCTGGATCACTTACGAGAACAGCCTATTCATCACTAATGGCAAACCTTACAATAGCTCTACCCTGTCTTCCATTGGGAAAGGATACCTTGTATGTTACATCTACCAGACCCAGAAAGTCCCTGGCCGCCTGATAGGTAATCTTCTGATCCTCGGTTACAGTAGCTGACCCAAAAGCAGGGTCAATCTCGATCTCAAGATCATCAGCTCCCTCTGCATCATTAGCTAGTACATCTACCGTGATACTCTGACCAGGTTTGATGATACCCCCTCTATCATACACAGCTCCTTTTTCAGAAAGAGGATATCCTACTCTGGTGGTTACCGTAACGGAAAATGTACGCTCATAGCTTTCTGATCCACTCTGGATATTCATTCTAAAGCGGTCAGAATCAAGGGGAGTTCTTGCAGGAAGCTCATACCTTGCCAGGCTCTTATCCAGTATTTCTACCTCACCCGCCTCTGGTACCTGTTCTAATTGGATAATGGTATTATCTACCAGATTTACTCCTTCCAATAAGTCGATAACAATGGGCTCTCCAGGGACAGCAAAAAGACTTACTTCAGAAAGCTGCTCCAAAGAACCCTCAGGAAGAACATCCTCTTTTACCTGCTCACAAGCCGTGAGAGAAATACCTAATACAAGGATTAAAGACCCAAAAGGATGTAGGAATGTTGAACACACGCGTTTGAACATAATGTTGAAATTATTGAGTTGTCTATCTGTAATAAAGACAGCATAACTCGGCTAGATGTTAATCGAGCTAGGGAAAATGAAGGATTATTTCTTCAAGCTTATTTTCTGAGCGTATTAATCAATGCTCATAGGAAGTAGGCAGTTAAGCCCAAGGTAAATGGAAGATTAGGCTGGATTAGGTGGTAACTTATAGGCGTATGGTTAACCTGGGCATTAGTTTTTTCCTCTGAAGCAGATTCTGTTGTAGGGACAGAAGGTACACTGCTTTTCATCATCTGTTTGGGTGAAATCCTGTGAGAAAATATCTTCAGTAATGGCTATCAGATGATTCTCAAAAACAGTCAGCATTTCCTGAGAGATAGCGTTACCCCCATTCAGGTAGTTGATGCCGTCTTTCAAGTCCCTCAGGACGTAAAATCCTACCTGTACTTCATGGGAAGGATTGAGTTTTTTATAGAGGAAGGCATACAAGTATCCCTGAAAAACTTCCTTGACAGACACATCTCTGAATTCTGTATCAAAGGCCTTTCTCTCATTCAGATTGGCCCGGCCTGTTTTGTAATCGAGAATTCGGTAGGCTTCCTGGTGGAGGTACATATCTACGCGATCATAGGTTCCATTAACCTTGATCTCTCCCAGAGAAGTGGGGATACCTACTGCTTGAGTTTGTTGTTGTTCCAAAGAATGGACCAAGTAAGCCTCTGTATCAGGTCTAGTCTCTATTGCCTGTATATCAGTCTGGAGAATTTTCTCGCATAGCTGTTGAATGATGCCATGGAATAGATAGTTATTCCCCTGTTTGAGGTCCCGCTCAGTTATCTCCAGCTTACTCAGGGCTTTTTTAACCGCTTGAGGTACATTTTTCTTTAGGCTTTGGAGTATGTCAGTAGAAATGGATGTTCCAGACTCGCAGTAAGGCCTGAATAGTAAATCCATGGCATCGTGAAGGGCAGACCCGAAGGTGTTGGCCTCCATACTCTCTTCCAGTATCTCAGGCTCATGAATTTCTGCTACATACTTAAAGTAAAATTTCAGTGGGCAGCTTAGGTAGGTGGTATAAGCAGTAGCAGACAAGGACCTCCTTCCATTAGGACCATACTTCCTAAGTAACTTCTCTTTCATCTCTGGAGAATGAGAAATGGTGATAGGAGGATTTACCACATAGGTAGGTGGGAAAGATACTTCCTGTTCATCCAGGTGGATATGATCATTATCCCGGAAATAGTGAGAAATCTGTCTGATAAATCGACTTTTCTCACCTGAATTCCCTCCTTCATTTACGCTGGTATTATAGATGAGATAAACGGTACTGGCTCTGCCTAGAAGCCGGAAAAAATGGTAGGCAAAAATGGCATCTCTTTCCTCATAAGTAGGGAGTTGGAAGCCCTTTTTGAGGTTGTAGGGGATAAAACTGTAAGAGGTACTGCTGTTAGGTAACTTTCCCTCATTTACCCCTAGAATGTAAAGCGTCTCAAAATCCAGAGTTCTGGTCTCCAGAAATCCCATGACCTGCATGCCTTTAAGCGGCTCTCCTTCAAAGGGGATTCTGGCAGTTTGAAAACTCTCTCTTAGCATTCGGCAGAAAGCTACCAGAGAAAGGTCTGGTTCATATTCCTTTAACAGATCAGAAAGCTCTCGCCAAATCAGTAGCAACTTATAACAATATTCAGCTTCCAGGGTCAACTTTCTTTTCTGCATATCATCCAGCAAGGCTGAGAAAACTTCCTCCACATAATCCTCAGCCCCTGCATAGGAGGTGGGGATTTTACAGATGAGTTGTATGAGTTCAGGGGTATCTTCTGTCTGAAATTCTTTCTCAGAAAGAACCAACTTATTTTGGGTATGTATGGCCTTGACGAAGTCCCTTAACCATTTTTTGCTTTCTTCCAGGCTTTCTAGGTAGCCTTTGAGGAAAGGATTTTGAAGGAGGGCAAGCACCTCAGTATATCCCATCATGGAAAGCCCATTTTCCTCTTTGCTATTTCTCAGGAGTTGGATGATGGCCATCCATAACTGACCAGTGAGGGAAAACTTAATGGGGAATCCCATGGTGATATTGAGGCTTTTTACCTCTTCCGGTAAGGCATGAAGGACTGGAAATAATAATTGTTCATCTCCGAGTACAATGGCATGCTTTCTAAATTCTTCCTCTTCAAATTCTTCCGAATCCAGTATGCTCCCTAAATAGCTTGCTTGGCTCACCTGCAAGGGGATCCCTTTGATGTGGATGTGTTTTTCCCCAGCGTTCAGCATATCCGTAATGATTGGGAAGCTATCCAGTGATTTCCACTGCTGGTGATATGCTTGAATGAATTTCCCCGGTACAGCCATGGGGGCTTTCCCTTTGGGAGAATTACTAAAGTAGGACCCGTCAACATCCCAGTAAATACAGGCTCTCTTTTCTCGTAGGAGGCTATCTATGATTTTGTACTCGGATAAACTGAGTGCATTAAACCCTACAAAGAGAATGGTTTCATAGGGGAGTACATGCTGGGGATCAGCACCTAGTTGATCTGCCAATATTCTATAGGCCTGCCCGTCATAAGCATAACCTTTATGGCTGAGCCTTTCTGCATATCTGTGGTACAAGTCCTTGAGAATATCCCAAATTTTCAGAAAGGTATCTTGTATGTCGCTTCCCTGAACTTGCTCCTGGTGAATTGAAGACCAGAAGAGTCTCACGTACTGCCTAATGACCTCCGGTTCTGTGAACAGCGCCTCTATCTCCCGTAGATCTTTGACATTGGTGAAAAGCTGATCCGCATCTACCAGGTATTTGTCCACCTCATCAAAATCTTTCAGCAGTAGCTCACCCCAGGCATAAAACTGTTCAAAGCTCTCATGCCAGTCAGGATCTCCCTCCTTCATGAGTTGGTAGTAGGTCTGATACAGCTCAAATACCAGGCGCAGCATCTCCGGAAACTGCCTGTTAGAAACAGATCTGACAAAATCCTGAATAGAGGAAATGGCAGGTAGCCAAATAGCCTCCTGGTAGGTATTCCTGAAAGCATCCTTGAGAAAAACCTCTGATCTACGGTTAGGTACTATGATGGCTAACTCTCCGATGGCATTCCCATACCGCTTATGGATATCTTCTACAACAATTTCCAGAAATGACTTCTGCATCGGGCTGAGGCTTTATCCATGAAATTACACATGATTTATGATTTTCACGTCTTTATTCCAGGATGACACGAAAAATAAATTCTCAGACACACCTCCATCTTCTTAGGCAGCATTTTGGTTAAAAAAGTAGACCTTAAAGATATAGTAGAACGCCTATGAAATACTACATGATAGCTTTGGTAGGTATGCTCAGCTTATTGAGTGCCTGCCACACCCCCTATGCAGTAATCCGCCAGCAGCCCACCCAGTCTGATGCCGTATGGTATCAGGGAAAAGCTTTTGTAACAGGAGAGAATGAACAAGTCCAGCTAGTAGTTGCTTTTGAGCAGCAATGGGACAGGAATCTTATCTACGAATTGGAGATTAAGAATGTAGGCCCAGACCCTATGATCGTTAGTCCGGAACATATGTATAGCATGATGAGTCCCGGACCTGATATCATTTCTAATGAAATTATTTATGCCGTAAACCCTGAAGCGGAGCTACTAGCCCTGGATGCAGCCCTTTCTAGAGAAAGAGCTTATATAGCTAATAACAGAACCGCTTCCTTGATAGGAACAGTAGCAAATACGGTAGGAGCCGTTACGGCAGATACTCCTGAGGAAGCTCAGTTTTATGAGAATGAACAGTTAGACCAGAATGCCTGGGATGCGAATGAGGAAGCTGCTTTTCAGACTAATAGTACCAATCTGAATGATCAGAAGAGCCTTTGGCAGTATGAAATGCTGAGAAGGACCACCTTACAACCAGGTGAATCTATTCAGGGTAGAATAGCCATTCCATCCAGGAAGGTGAGCGCCTATAGCATCCTTCACTTCCCTTACGGAGAAACCCCTATTAAGATCCCTTTTTCTCAGACCATTCATCAACCCTAAAAGATTATGAAGCATAATGTACGATTGCTGATCCCCTTACTGCTGATTTCCATTTCCTGTTCTCCCAGTTATCAGGTATTTACTCAGCAGGCAGCCCAACCTATACAGTTGGAAGGAGAAACTATTTATCATGCAAGCACTGAGAATGATCAGGTAGAACTAAAAGTTACTGCCGAGAAATCTGTGGAAGATCTCATGGCCTATGAGGTATATGTGAAGAATACAGGAGATAAGGATATTCTCATAGACCCAACTTCCTTCTATGTAGAGCCTTTACACCTTAATGGAGATCCGGTAGCCTATGAAGAAAGGTCCTTCCGCCATCATGCTTATGCTGCAGATGAGCACCTTCAGATGCTAGAGAAGAGGATGAAGAAGTACAGGTCCCGATTTACGGGCTACCAGATTATGTCATTTTTTGTGAAGACTGCTACTATAGTGGCTATGGGAACAGCTGAGTCTCAAAGCGATTGGAACTGGCTGAATGTAGCCTTAGCACTGGAAGATGGGGCTGATTTCGTAGTAGGGGAAGTGCACTACAATAACATGAATGATCTCTTTGATCGGGCTGATGAATGGGAAAAGGTAGCCCTGAATACACATAGCATTTCTCCGGGAGAAGAAAGCTGGGGGATAGTGCTGTTTCAGATTCAACCAGCAGCGGGTCTTAACCGACTCCACTTTCCGCTGGGAGATGAGATTCTGTTTGTAGACTTTAAGCAGAATTTACATCTCAAGAAAGGGAAATAGACCTTATACTGGATTAAAATCCTTTACACAGCGGAAGCCTATGTCAGCCTGCCCGAACTTGGGGTCTCCATACCCTCTGTAGGCTGGGCTTAGGGTTTGGGGGCTTTCCAGCCATGAACCTCCTCTGATGACACGGTATTGGCCACTTTCAGGGCCTTTAGGGTTGATCCTGGCAAGGTGGGTCTTGCCTTCCCGCATGAGCATGTATTCCGGCTGGTAATAGTCGGAGCACCATTCCCAGACGTTGCCACTCATGTCATAAATCCCTAATGGGTTAGCTTCTTTTCTACCTACCTGGTGGGTACTGAAGTCAGCATTGTCTCTGAACCAACCGACTTCGTCAGCTTTATCGGATCCAGCATAGGTGAATTGCTTTCTGCCAAGAATGCCTCCTCTGGCTGCGTACTCCCATTCCGCTTCTGTAGGAAGACGTTTATCAGCCCAGCTTGCATATGCCATAGCTCCTTCCCATGAAACACAGACTACGGGATCTTCCGCAAAGAAAGGATCTACCAAATAGGTTCCCGCCAGGACGTTTATTCTACAGTGCTCATTAGTGAGCTGTATCCAGTCGGTGATATAATCTGGTATATCTGAGGTATGATTCAGAAAGGCACAGTATTCCAGGTTGGAAACTTCATACTTATCCATGTAAAAGCTTTTCACCCTTACTCTGTGAGGTGAATATCCATTGGATGCATTTTTATTATCGCCCATGATGTAGTCGCCTCCTCCCACGAAGATGTACTGATCCAGATCTATGTCTGTGAGGGAGGCCGCTTTCCAGGCATTCACATCCAGGGTACTCCTACGTGTAGAAAGACCTTCTGATTCTTCAGGTACAAGGGGTTGACTGCGGTAGACAGCAGAGGGAGAATTGGTGCTTTCATCCAAACTCCTGTAGGTGTTCTGATTGGAATCAGTACAGGATACTTGTAGAAGGATGAGCGATATCCATACAGCAGTAGGGATAGCTGAGGTTGAGAGCAAAGGATGTTTCATTTGCGTGTTAGTGCTTACTTCAAGTCTCTGAACAAAAAAATACTAATTTTTTAGCTAATGGTTTGCGTGCAGATTCCTTTCAATCGATGTTATTAAAATTACGTACAGATTTTACAC
>JBCBKZ010000021.1:0-17998 GCA_038520955.1 Bacteroidota bacterium
CCTATGCTATTTGGAAGAGGTCCATCCAAGTTATTATTTCTGAGATCCACCTTAATTCTTAGAGTACCATTATCATTTACTTGGGTAATTCCATACCAGTTATTATCAACTGGGTCTCCAACTCCCCAATTGGTAGTATCATTCCAAGCATCACCATTGGTAGAATTATACAAATCCATGAGGATTTGCTTATCTGCTGCGCTCATGGTCTGAGCCTGTAATTCAGCCTGATAGGAGAATAACCATACAAGCAAGAAGAAAAATGACAGATACCTTAGCCTTAACATTTGGCAATATTTTTCAGGGTTTTTGAATCTTATTTTGATAGAAATATACAAGCAAAAAAGCTCTCTAGAGGGCGTTATTTGGGGATGGGTAAGCCCTAATAAAAGTATGTATGCCAACGACTTAGCTAACGGTAGGAGAAGGCGTTTTTCTTAGTTTAAATGGTTTAATGCTTCAACCGCCTACCTTACATCCCACCATTAAAATGGTGGGCTCATGGGAACCAAATGCAGGGGCTTCTCGGAATGCGACAGAAATTCTTAACGACTGCTTAAGTGATTAGATTAGATCGTTCTAAAGGACGCTATGTTTGTAGAGTTGGACAGACTCTGAGGTTCTTGGAGGGTTAAATTGATCCACTTAGGGTTGTCGTTTCGAGAGCCTCAACGACCTTTTTCCGGGAAGCGCTTTTTCCGTCGTCATCCCGGTGAGTTTGTCGCGGATTGCTTGCAGGGTCGGCCGGGATCTAGGGAGTGTCTCCTCCATACAAAAGACCCCGGCTGACCCACTACCCTAGCCGATAATCCCACCGGGGTGATATTTCAGAAAGGCATCACATCTTCAAAAAGAAGGATTGTATCTCTGAGCTGGAGCCGTTTCCGGCCTGATCAGTGGATCTGATCTGCCAACCGTATTCTACTATTCCGCCTGGAAAAATGGAGGATAGTGTAGGCTTCAAATCCTGCGGAGCGGTCCCTTGAAAGCTGGACACTAGACCAGACTCCTGACCAATAAAGCGAAAGATCAAGATACTATCCCTGATGGGGAATTGCTTTCCATCAATGAGCCTGTCTCCACTGGTCCAGTTGAAAGGCAAAGTAGCCTCAGATAAGCTTAGAGTATCCCCTACTCCAGGACTAACCAGATTGGGCGTAGCTGGAGGAACACTATCCTTCACAAAAAACCCTCCTACATAAGTACTCTTAGAATCAGCATTCTCTCCTCTCACTCGCCATTCATAACTGCCTTGATCCAGTATAAGACTAATTCTGTCTTCAAAGAGTAAGGTATCCAGGAGGGAAATAGGATTAGAAAGGGAAGGATTCGCTAATTGAAATCGATAGCTCTCTATGTCTGCATCTGAGTCCCACCAAAAAGTGAGGGTGCTTGAATTCGTGTAAAGAGAATCTGAAGGGCTATTGATCCGTATCACAGCGTCCTCAATCTCTTCACTCAGAAACTCTGAACAACTCCAAAGACTAAGGGCAAGGACAAAAAAGAGATATCTGCTTATCATATTTTCTGCTGATTTTCTACCCGCTTGAGGGTAACATCCACAATCAGGTACTGTCTCTGCTTCCCAAGGGTCCGAATGACCTTCCGCTCTAATACCAGGTAGGTTAGTCGGCCGATCCTGTCCTGATATTCTAACTGATAGATGAGGTTTAATACATTTCGAAATGAGCCTCTAAGGCTGAACTTTTCTTCAGAAATGATATAGTTCTCTATCTCCTTAGTGGTTTCCTTGGGCATGGAGACCATTTGTAACTGGTGCTCATTACAGGCCTTGCTCAGATAGTCCACAAACTGAAGATGACTTTGGACCTCTACTTTGTCAGGCTGGTATACATTGGCCTTTTGGGTTAGCTGGGCCAGAGTAACCTTATTCGACAGAGACAGCTGATCAGCTTCTGCAATTTTTTGAAGGGGTAGTTGATTCTTCTGGTAAACCTCAAAGGAATGAATTAAGTGTTTGGAAATCATCCCTACTCCTACCAAGGTCATCAATAATGCCGCTCCCAGGCAAGTCAGAATCTGGGTATGTGTGGATATACTAGTTTTCATCTAACTCAAGACTTAGGATGAACACAAATTTTTTCTCCTGGAACTCATAGACTGATTGGTGGATGGTTACTGAGGGAACAAAGTCTAGTGATTCCAATGCCAATGAAAAGGCAGCTATCTTTTCGGAATCTTTGGCCCAACCTGTCATCCATATGGGGTCCTCCAAACCTTCATCCAGATCCAGCAAGAGTCGTTGGATTTCTTTCTTGGACGGATAGAATAAACAGGAGTTTAAGGCTACTCCTTTAGGGAGTTGCATCATCATCTGATCCAGGTAGTAGGAGAATTTAGAATCCGAAAGGGATTGATTGGATTGAGTAGAAGTGAGAAATTTCTGTTGCTGGGCTATATCTGTCTCCTGTTTAGATAATAGGGCCAAGACTGCTTGGTTCTCCTGAATAAAAGAAGCTGGTTCTTTTTGTGATAGGAGCACTAACCTTGACCTGGATAGAGGTCAAGAATAACGAACCAGACTTAAGAGTAAGCTATAAGTACCCACTGTTAATCCAAGGGTAAATTGGGAGAAACTCTTCTGATGCTTGGCTAATTCTGACACTCCTTGTAAGTCCTGCCCTTCTGCCAGGAGGTAATGTAGTACGCCAGCATATGCGGGTAAAAAGGTAGGTGCTAGTCCAAGTTCCTTCCCTAAGCTTCCGGGCCTTAGCACTACGGCATCTCCTTCCTGTTCATTCAATAGCCCTCCTTGCCAATAAAAGGAATGACCTGCCAGCTCAAGGGTATATCGAAAATCAGGCATAAAGTCATCTATTCCCCTAATGAGGTGGGTCAATATGCCTGGATGAAAACTAACACCTACAATTCTGTTTCTAAACCTCCCAAACTTTTCCAGGTATAGCTGTACCTTCTCCCTTCTTATCACTGCGGAATACCACATATCCTCTTCCACAGGTAGCAGTTGGGCACAGAAGTCTTTCTTATCATCCACCTTCACCTTTAAGGCCGCTGATAGTAAATCCGTACTATTTCGGGGAATCTTTCTCAAGACAACTTCAGGAAGGTCAATAAATAAGGTAATGGGTACGGCTGGATACTCCTGCAAGAAGGCATGCATTTTCTCTACTTCTGAGAATTCTTGTTGGTGGTCAAAGCTAAGTTCTCCACCTAGGTTTCGAACCAATAACCCTCTGTACAAGCCCAGCTCAGGACTTACCATAAGTCCCAGCATTAGATCTTTTCCTCTCCAGCCTATTTTATCAAGTAGCTTCATCCTAGTTATAATAAATGACTGGGGTAATGTATATGATGAGAGAACTGTCTGTTTTACTTTTCTCTCTGCTGCTAAACAGCCACTTGAGAACGGGTATCCTGCTTAAAAAAGGAACCCCAGAACCACTTTCACTTACTTCCTCTCTGGATAGACCTCCTAGAATGACGGTCTCTTCATTCCTGACCCTGATCGTAGAATCAAACTTTCTGGTAGATATGGTGGGCGGCACATTCGCATCAAAAGTTCCTATGGGATTGGTAAAGTCAGGAGCTATATCCAGGGTAACCATATCATCATCTGAGATGTAGGGCTTAATGGTGAGGTTGATATTCGCTTCTATTTTCTCAAACCGTTGGGTAAACTGCTGGAAGCTATTAACTGCCCCGTTACTGGCCGTTTGTGTATCTAGCAGGTAGTACTGGGTTTGTCCGATGGTAAGCGTAGCCTCTCTTCCGTTCAACATAGACAGGACAGGCTTCATCTTCACTTTAAGATTTCCCTGAGATTCCTGGGCCTTCAGTTGTATGTAAAAGCTACTACTCAAGCGTCCTAAGCTTCCCAGAAAAGGAATTCCGGAGGCATTGAAAATATCGTTCACCTGTGGTCCAGTTAAGGTATAATCTATCCCCGGAAGCACCTGCTTAGTACTCACTAGAGAATCACCTGCTTGTCGGAGACCTGCCCGAATACCCGTACTGATAAATTTCGATTTGTCAATCTCTACCACTATCATCTCTATCTTTACCATGGGGATAGGTCGGTCTATCTCATTCAAGAAGTATTCTGTATCCCTGACCTTGGCGGTAGGTCCCCTGAGAATGATCCTATTCAATTCCGGATATTCTAAAATTTCAATGTCTTCTATTGACTTAGGCGGAATGAGGTCTATGGCCTGATTGGAAGGCCTATACTTCAGTTTCACAATGGAGGTAGACCTAAGGCCTTCCAAGTCCTTAGAGCCGACTAAGTATAGGCCTTCATCCTTTTTATAGGTGTAGGGAGTCCCTTGGAACACATACTTAAGTACACTCTCCAGGCTACCTGAGTCTAGTTGAACTGTTACTGTCCCTTCAAGCTGCTCAAAAATGAAATAATCAGACTGGGTTTCATCAAATAGGGTTTCCACTAACTCTTCCAGGTCAGCATCTCTCGCATCTATGCTAAGAAAGTCCCCTTTTCCGTCAGAAAATACTTCCACGATGAAGTCGGTTCTCCCTTGCTGCTTGGGAGGATTAGCTGGTTTCCTGGGAGGATTATTGTTCCTTCTGACTTGAGTGTTTGCGGGTTCAGCAGTCGCTTCAGCTAAGCCTGAGTTAGCGGTAGGAGAGACCACATAGTAGCCTTTCCGGCTTTTGCTTAGTCTGTATCCATTGCCTATAAAAAGCATCTCAAGGGATTTCTCTAAGGCAGTAGGAGGAGAATACCCACTCACGATTCCTTTCACCCCTGGTTTAGTAACTATTCGTTGACCGCTCAACATGGAAATTTTCCGTATGACCTGACCCAAACTGTCGTTCTTGAGATCATATGCCAACAGTCCATTGTCATACTGGATATTGAGGGTCTTGGGTTTATTAGGTTCTTGGACAAAGGTTCCCAATGGTTTAAAGCGGATGATGTTCCCTGTGATATCAAGGGTATAGCTATAGGTTTTACAGATAAACAGGAATACATATTTAACTGGTGCCTTATTCAGGTTGATGGTCATATCCAGGTCAGGGGTATTCGCTATGTACACATTTACCTTGTGCTCTAGTCCAATGGCCCTCACATACTCATGCAAGGGAACATCCTTTAGCTGTAAGTGGGTTTCCTCAGCCAAGCCTGGAATGACATTGGCAAGAGAATCAAGCGTCTTTTTGAGTCGCCCAATTCTTTCCTCATTATTCAGCTGCCCAAAAGAGGAAGGCTGGAGTAGTAACATGAATAGTCCTACCCAGCAGACTTGAAGTACCCATCTGTTTTTCCCTGCTTTCATATTCACTTACTTCTTGTGACGGGTTCCTTTTTCTTTTTCTGAAAGAGTTTCTTTTTCGTTTTTGGAGCTTTGGGGTCTTTCGCAGAATTGTCCTTCTCCGTCTTTTTGGGAGCCGCTTTCTTCTCTTTGGGCTTTTCTTCTTTTTCCTTTGGGACCTTTATTCTTTTCCCATGGTCATATTTTTCTTCCTTGACCTTTTCTCCTTTCACATTGAATTGGACAGCCACTCCATGTTTTTTCCCTTCTACATAGGGAATGGTTTCTCGTTTGTTTCCTTCTCCATCGTACATCTCTACTACCCCATGTATCCGGCCTCCCTCATAAGGGACTTTCTTCTCTAGTTTTCCGTTTCTTCGACCGTACTGCCAGATACCTTCTTTCTTATGCTCCTCCCAGCTTCCATTAACTTTTACTTCGCTGTTAGGATAGTATATGGTAAAAGGACCTTCCTTCATCCCAAATACAATAGACCTTTCTTCCTTGGTAATTCCGTTTTTATAAAACAGGGTCTCCTGTCCCATTTGAAGTCCATTTTCCCATTGAGAAATGGACTGGATAGAGCCACTCTTATAGAATTGTCTCAACTCCCCATGTAGCTTTCCCTCCTGATAAAAGCCTTCAAAGATCAGGACCCCTTTCTTAGACCAAATGGATTCCTTCCCATGTTTTACAGACTGCTCTGACCAATAGTCATAGTAGACTTGGGATTTACTTTTCAGTTCATCGGTTTTGTAATGCAGTTCTAGCGTCCTCAGGTCCTTACTTCGGGACTGTGCTTCTAACTGATAAAAGGGAAAAAATGTATAGAGCAGGAATACCACATAAAAAAGATTTTTATGCATATCTATGACGGCATTCACATCCTGTAAAAGGAGTAGGTTGAATGTTCTGAATGAATAATCCTAGCAAGGAGCAAAACGGGAATCTATTCCCAGAGATGATAATCAAATATACTTAAAATACTGTTTATTAGGTAGTTAAGCTTAATGAGTTAGGGATAGGTATGAGAATGGCAACCTTTGTGAGTGGTTGGTGAGGGAACGGAAAACTTTCACCTAAGCAGTATAATTTTTCATTAATATATTTTTATCATTAAAATTATTCCCTACATTTACTTTCATAATGAGGCGTCCAGAACTACTAGTCTCATTAAATCCTCTAACAAGTTTATTTACATGGTGAATCCCTAAGGTAGCTACCTAACCACATAGCTTAGCCTCTAGCGGAATTCATGGTCCTCATTGACACAGGGAAGGAATATACCCTTCTTTGGCTTTGTCAGGCATATCTACTAGTCAATTTTTCAAAATGCGACATAGGGAGAGGGCTATACTAACATTATTTGACAAATGTATGCTAAGCAGTATGTATGAAAACTTGTTTGCCCTCATCTTCAGGAAGTGAGAATTCATTCCTCAAGTGTAAGCCTTTCTCTTTCATTATTACGATCCTGTTATTTCAGATTCTTTTTTCGATTTCATCTGAAGTCCAAGCTCAAAAAAGGGTCTTTAGAAAAGTCATTACCCATGAGCGTCATCAGAATGGAGGGATAACATCAGAATTGAGTTACTCTCAAAAAGAAATCTTAATTAAACCCATTTCCCTTTCACTAGTCTTCCACATCTTGACTCCTGAAGGAAGAGGAAAGCTAGTTTCTCAGGAAGAAGTATTTGCCCAATTAGATGCCTTAAACAGAGATTTCAGCTGGGAAGAGATTAGCAATCGTAGTTCTAGCTTTCAGAGAGAATTTTCCTCTTTAGCAGCAGACATGCAAATTTCTTTCTGTCTGGCCAAGCTTACTGAGGAGAATCTATATGAAGCCATTCAGTATCACACTACCCATAAAAGTAGGTGGCCTGCAGATCACAGCCTCCAGTATCCGGATTCAGGAGGAGTAGCACCCATCCATCCCGAGAAACTCATCAATGTATGGGTAGCCGACCTGGGAGGAGAAGTCAGTGGCTTTGCTCAAATGCCGGGTGGACCTCCCACTACCGATGGTATAGTCGTCGATTATCGCTTTTTCGGGATCGGGGGGCATACCCATTCAGCTTATAATGAGGGGAAAACTCTCACCCATCTGATGGGAAATTATCTGAACCTATATCCTATTTGGGGAAAGGGAGAAAGAGGTTCTGATGACGAAGTGCCAGATACCCCTATCCATAATGCCCCTAATGTAGGCTGCCCAGGTCCCAATCACCTTTCTACCCTTGGAGAAAATATACCCGAAATGTATATGAACTTCATGGACAATACAGATGATGCCTGTATGAGCATGTTTACCCAAGGTCAGAAAGAACGTGTACACACATTGTTTCAGCCAAGAGGTGCCAGGGAAGGCTTGTTAACAGCTGAACCTAGTACGCTTTGCCAGACAGAAAGCTTAGTCCAGGCTTATGGAATAGACGATAGGGAAAAAGTAGACATCTTCCCCAATCCTGCTATCCATAACTTTTCCATTAGGACAGACATTACTGAAAGTTACATCCATTCTGTCATGGTCTTCAATAGCTTAGGTAGGCTAGTCTACGAGGAATCACTTTTTACCCATAAGGGAAAAAAGAAATTCCAGATCAACTGTGAAGATTGGAGTCCCGGCCTCCACGTAATCCAACTTAACACCTCCCAAGAAACCATTACTAAAAAGCTCCTCATTAAGTAAACATCCACTTTAATATCCATCAGGCATGAAAGCCCAAAACATATTCGTGTTATTCCTATCTCTTTGCTCTATTTTTAAGACACAGGCTCAGCCTGTCAACAATCTGTTACAAGATGTAGTTCTCCCTGCCCCTAATGCAGCTGCTTTAGGGAAGTACGCTGATATTCCTGTGAGCCATTTCTCGGGAGTTCCTTCTATTTCCATTCCTATCTATACCGTTCAGGAAGGTCCTTTGAGGCTTCCTGTCTCTCTCAACTATCATGCTTCTGGCTTGAAAGTAGCAGAAACCTCCTCCTGGGTAGGTATGGGGTGGAGTCTGAATGCGGGTGGGATGATCACGCGCACAGTCCTAGGAATACCCGATGAGTCCCCCAAAGGGATGGCTAACTACAGGCAGCAAATAGTAAAAGAAATAGAAAATCCTGAAGGTAAGATTAGAAGATCCTTCTTCCAAGAGGTTACCGCCGGCTTGGTAGATACAGAATCAGATATATTCTCTTTCAACTTTGCGGGTGCCTCCGGAAAATTCTTCATAGACGGAAATAAGGAAGTTCAGCTGATTCCTGAACAAGATGTAAGAGTGACCATCAACTGGGGATTCAGTGGATTTACCAAAATTCTGGGTTTTATCGTTACGCTTCCCGATGGAACTTCTTATCACTTTGGAAACTTCCTAAGGGGAGATGAAACTTCGGGCATTGAGTACACTAAAACCCTGGCCCAGGAAATTGATAATGTCCCATATGAAAAAACTGCGAGTTCCTGGTACTTACTTAGGGTAGAATCAGCGGATAAAAGACACGCTATTGACCTACACTATGCTGATGAAACCTATAGCTACCAAAACTTGGGGTCTTGCTATATTACAAGGTTATTTTGTGATTTTGAGGGAAGTAGTTCAGCTGTACCACTTGAGAATTGTAATGGAGTTTATGACCCTACGATAGATAGTTGGCTAACCAAGACCTTGGTGAATGGAAAGCGCCTTTCATCTATCACTACCTCCTCTGGACTGGTGAGCATGAATCTCGAAAAGGGAGCTGCTAGAGAAGATTTGGACGAGTATACAGATCCATATGCACCAAATGCAGAGTCTGCATATTCCCTGGGGAGAATTGAAATTAGAGAAGGAGAAAGTTGTAAGGAGTGGAATTTCAAGTATGAATATTCTCAACCTCTTCCTGGAGAGATAGCCTCCACAAGTCGAGCTGATGGGAAGCGCCTCATTCTAACTGAAATAGCCGAGCAGTCATGTGATGGGAAGGAGAGAATCCCTCCTTACAAATTCCTTTATAAGAATTCCGTAAGTAATGCGCTAGTCTACTCACTTCCCAGTCGTTTGTCAAAGGCCGTAGACCACTGGGGATTCTACAATGGAAGAAAGAAAAACAATACCCTCAAGTTCAATATTCCCCGGACAGAGCTTGAGATACCAGATGCCTTAGTGGGTTCTTTTGATCCCTCTCTGGCTTCTTATGGAGAAAGTGATAGAGAAACGAATCCAGACTGGGTGGACATAGGCATACTTGAAAAGATGGTGTATCCCACGGGAGGTGTTAAGGAGTTTGTGTATGAACCTAATACCTATTTCTCTAGAGAGGTAGAAGTAAAAAGAGAGGAATTAGCCGAGCTCAATACGTGTGGGCCAAAAGGAGACGAATGCTGCGGGTTTAACAGTACTTGTTGTTCTCCCAATACTAGCTATACCCATACCTTCAGAAACAAAGAAGAAATTGATTCAGCCAGAGTTTCTCTTAACCTACATATTCCGGATTATCTGCTAGAACTCCTTAAAGAGAATAACACAGGTCAAGACGAGATATGTCATGACAGCTTTGAGGATTCGGATGCCTGTTGTGCAAATTCTCCTTTCTTCACTATTAGGCTCCAACTTCTTGATACCGAAACAAATGTGCTTGTAGGAGAAGTCAGCTATAATCTGGATGCCAGGTATAGCTCTACCAATCACCTAGCGAAAACTCATCTTTTGAGGGATTTAGAGCTCTGGCAGTCATTGGTTCCTAACACCCCTTACAGGCTTGAATTAGCAGTCAATCAGGGAGTAGGCACAGCTTCCATTTTTATCCAGAATTCAACAGTGGAAGAAGGAACTCATGTAGCTGGCGGAGTTCGTATTAAAGAGCTCCGGACCAAAACAGATAAACGTCAGGAAGAATACGCCAGAGTCAAAAAATATAGCTATCAGCAGAAAGACAGTCAAGAGTCCAGCGGTAAGCTCTACTTTCAGCCGACCTATGGATACCTAGATACGGGAATGGAAGAAGGTCCCAGACTTGAGTTTGAGATCCCTACTCTATCCATGTACTTTCTGGATTACAGTGTGGTGCCTTTGGGATCCTACCAGGGGGCTCATGTAGGATATGAAAGAATAACAGAGTGGGAAGAAGGAAATGGAAAGACGGTTTATACATTTTATACAGAGGAGCCTGAATTAGGAACTAATATTCTTCCTAATCCCCCTGTTCTGGCTACACCGCTCAATGGGAAAACTCATGAGGTCCTATCCTATAAAGAAGGAAGCAATTCTCCGCTGTCTTCAACAACTAGCGAGTATGATGATCAATCTACCTTTTCCGAAGAGTTCAATTACAAGATCAAAAATTACAAGGTAGATTGTTATGTATCAGGCCAAAGGCTCCAAGATGAAGCATTCTTTCTGGTCAAGTATCAACAAAAGACCTTTCCAGGTTACCTGCTAAAAGAAGAACACATGCTGGACGGAGTTAGCTCAAGTACAAACTACAGCTATCGTACTGATAATCGACATCACTTCCCCATAAAAGTAAGTACAGCTAATAGTGATGGTAGAAACCTAGAGGAGCGATTTAAATATCCTCTGGATTATGCAGAAGGACTATCATTTGAAAATGGATCTACTCTGACCATAGACGATCTAATTGATCAGTATATGATAGGAACCCCCATAGAAACTCAACAGTGGGAAGGAGTTGCTGGAGACCTTAGATTGATAGAAGGACGAATACAGGTGTATCAGGATTTCTCCGAGTCAAACGTCCCCCTGATCAAACCCTTTATGATTTTCTTACTTGAAGATAACTCACCCATTCTCTCCGTGAATAATCAAGTGGATGAAACAGATAGTCTTTACCTACATCTGGTGCCAGAGAAAGTGTCAGCTTATTATGTGGAGAGAGCCTCTTTCGAATATGAGCCAACGTATGGAAGCATGGTAGAACAGCGTCTAACGGAAGGTACTCCCACTTCCTACATATGGGGAAGTAAAGGGAATCAACTGTTAGCAGAAGTAGTGGGTCAGACATACGAGAATATAGAAGGGGTAGCCATTCATCAACTACGACTGAAATTTCCGATGGCAATGGTGTCTACTTATACATATGAAGGTAGAACAAGACTATCTTCCGTTATGGATCCTAATGGGATCAGCATTCATTATGATTATGATGCACTAAATCGTCTCATTAAGTCAGAAGATTTTGAGGGAAATGATCTCCAAAGCTTTTGGTACAACTATAAGGCTCACTAGCAGAAAAAAAAGGGACGATCAAACGATTGTCCCTATTTATTCATTAAAGCATTTCTCTCAAGCAACATATATATCACCCCAGCTATCAGAAATGAGTCAATGAAATAAGCCTGTGTCAGTTGGAAATAATCCAGGTAGATCAGAAGGGTTATAGCAGAACTAATAGCCCAGGCAATTAGGCCATTTCTTCCCCAGACTGGAATCTCATCCAGCTCATATTGCTGTTTCTTAATGAGGAAGAAATCAATGATGTATATGGCCGAAACGGAGGGAGTAAAAACCCCCAGGATATTAAGGAAGTCGAATAGATAATCCGAAAAGCCAAAGAGCGCCAGTATGGTTCCACATATGCTGGTGGCTATGCAGATGATTCGGAACCCCTGGGCGGAAAACATGGTGGAGAAGGTAAGCGAAATGGAGTACAGATTGGTGGCATTGGTAAACCAGGTAGTGGCAAAAAGGAGGATGAAGGCAGGTATGATGAGATCCACAGATTTCATGATTTGGATGATGTCCACTTCTCCTGTTTGTATGGCTGTCAGCGCACTGATGACCAGCACTAATGGAAAGCCGATGGTTACCCCTAACACTGCCAACAAACTCTGTTTGTCATTATAAATAAACCTGGAAAAGTCCGCCATCAATACTGGAAGCAGGATAGAAGATCCCACTAAGGCTGAGGTAGCATCAAACAAGCTCATTTTATTTGATGCAGGGACATATGTGGTAATCGTTTCGGTTGCTGATTCCAGGCTTAAGCATTTATAAACCACATAGATGAGGAATAGCAGGAGAATAGGAACGGTAACATTGGCTAGCTTTTCTATGCTGCGGATTCCATAAATGGTGGTAACCGTAATAAATATACTTGCCACTATAATGATGGTCCATAAAGGAAATTCCACTCCCAAAGTTTCTACGGATGTATCATTGATGGCCTGAGCTAGCAATTCCAACGCTACAGAAAACCAGCCCAGTAAGCTGATCCCTATGATAAAATTGATGAGATGAGCGCCTTTCCTCCCAAAGGGAAAGCGAAGAATCATATAAGTAGATAACCTGCTTCTATTCCCTATCAAAGTGGTAGCCAGACAAAAGGCCGTCAACACCACCGTAGACAATCCAAAGGCCCACATGGCGTCCTGAAAGCCTGCCTGAAGAGAAATCTCAGCTCCCAGAAAGAGAATGGGAAGACTCACCCCTGTTCCCGCGATGATTAAGGCTACTGCCCATCCGCTGGTAAAATCCTGCTCTTGAACCTTGGAGGTTGTGTATTGATTGTTTTCTGACATATGTGCTATGACAATAATTTGGCAGCAAGGGATATCAGCTCTGGATGTACTATTTCCCCCTCTCTGATGACCTCTACCCCATCCAGTAAGATACTGACTTTCCCCACTACCCCATCAAAGTGGGACTTGGCTTCCTGACCATCTGGCGGCATATCCATGGGACTCGTATGCCCAAAGCCAAAATCCACTCCTCCCCAAATACGTTCATCTTCCACTATATTACCCGTCAATTCTCTCACGCCAGGATTCAGACCTATCATGTTGTGAGAGATCTTGTACATATTGGGATCTTCAAAGGTGGCCAGATATTTACTGAACTTGTCTGCCTCAGCATTTCCATTTACCTCTACTATGGCCCCATCCTTCATGAGAAATTCCACATGGTTCTCCCCTTCCAGATCAGCCTCCATGAGTACATCAAAGACTATTCGGCCATTCATGCTTCCTTGCTTGGGAACTATATTCACATAACCAGGTGCAGTACCAAAGATGGGCTGTGAGTAATCTCCATCATCTATATCGAAGGCGTAATCTGGATTAGTCTCGTACCACACATCCGTTCCGTTGGAACTGGTGATATGGATCTTCTGAGCAGCCTTAACCATGTCCATGACCTTATCAAGCAAAAGCTTAAGAGTGGGTATGTCAAAACCGGTGAAGGTCCGTAGGAGAGAATCTATTTCTGTATCGCCTATCACCAGGTATCGTAGGTTGGGGTTCTCCTTGAAGGCATGCTCCCATATATCCGAATACAGCATGACAATTCCTCCATACTCTATCCACACATCCACCTCGCATAAGGCAGCCTTCAATGCTTCCACAGGCCATACTTTCAGTCCGGCATTTCCATCATATTCCGCCTTGGGCACATAGATGACCATGGGTTTCCCACCAGCCACCTCCACAGCCTTGGCCGTAGCAAATACAATGTCATGAAAAGCTCCTGAGTCCGCCGTAATGGCCACCACCTCTCCAGGCTTTACCTGAAACATCTCCTGTATAAGGGTTTGGGCGAAGTGGGAGATCTGGGGAGAGAAGGAGTTGATCATTTAGATGTGGAATTATTCTGAGGGGGAAGATAGCATAAATGGTGCGTAAGAGGAAAGAAGTAGAAACTAACAGATTATAGAGCACAAAAAAAGCCGGACCCTCGCGGGTCCGGCTGATCTATTTGTAGGTCGTTTGTATTACCTTCTAATAGTGATCTTTCTCCAGGTCTGGTAGTTTTGGCCGCTTACACGAACCATGTATACCCCTACAGAAAGCTGATCAGACTTTATGGTGAAGCGCTTCTCAGCAGCAGCATCGTATACAAGCTTTTGGCTCATCACTACTCTACCTGCTACATCAAAGATAGCTGCATCATAAACCCCTTCCTCGAAGAACTTCATGTCTATGAAGAACTCCTTATTCGGTGGTACCGGGAATACACTCAGCTCAGATTGTGGATCCAGGGATGGATCTTCAAATCCGGTTTGAGTAGCTCTACCACCGTTTTGTACCGTGAAGGTGATACTCAGCTGAGTTCCAGCGTCTCCTTGAGCATTCTTCTCCGTATAAGGAGTAGCTCTTAGCATATAATCGCCAGGAACAAAGTTCTGATTACTATAGTTCCCATTGCTGTCTCCAGCCAGAGCATATGGCGCTTTGTTTTCAGTACGAGTTCTGGATTGTGCACCTGTCAGTACCAATCTCATACTTTCTGTTTTGTCTCCACAAAGTACTTCTGCTCTGATGTTTAAGGCTCTTCCTACAATGGTAAGATCTATCTCTGCCTCATCTTCCAATACCATGATATCCTCATTAGTATCTGAGTTTACGAGCACGAAACGAGAGGTTTCTGGCTCACAATCCACCTGACAAGGCTCAACTACTACTTCATCAGTAGATACACAACCTGTAACTCCACCAGTGATAGTCAGTGTATATACACCCGCTTCTGTAACAGTTGGCATTAACATACTGGAAGTGTACCCATTAGGTCCTGTCCACTCTACCATGAATGGGGCAGTATCAGGTCCCTGAGTTACACTACCCTGGAGGGTAGCTTCTCCACTTACACAATCCAACTCCTGATTAGGTCCTGCATTAGCTATGTCTCCAATGATATCACAGTCTCCGATCTCGAACCCGATAGTTAGGCAAGTGCCTTCCACCAGTCCGCCATCCATGTAGTATGGAGTAGCAGTGATGTCATACATGCCCGCTTCAGTAGGTCTACCTGTGAAGTTCCCGTTTCTGTCTCCGAAAACAGCATAAGGCGCTTTACGCTCAGTACGCTCGTTTTCTACTGGTCCATTCAGATCCAGTACTACTCTGTTGATCTCCTCAGCACCTTCTACAACGGCAACGATGTTGAAGTTCTCAGGTAGATCCTGAAGAAGAAGTAGGTCTCCATCTTCAATAGGCGTAACATCCGTGTTGGAATCTGCATCTACCAGAATGAATGAGGTAATGACAGGTCCGTTAGAGAATGACCAGTAATCCGTACGGAAAGTAGCGTCTGCACCAGTGATAGTCTCAATACCGAAGATGACCGCGATCAACTGACCGTTTCCTCCACAACTTACTGGCTCAGGATCAAAGACCCCATTTCCGCCAAATAGGAAGGAATTATCATCATAGAAGTCTGCCAATGGAATAGACACAAACTGCCATCCTCCACCAGGAATTACTTCCGCGTCGGCACCTCCTACTTTCAGGTCGTACTGGAATTCATCATCATCTCCAGTTGGAGGGAATGGGATGGCATTATCGCCATTGTCATCATCCTGTAGCTGTACAGAAATTATGTATTCTTGCCCGGCATCAGGATTAATCCAGAAGTTGAAGTGAGTAGCAGGTCCTATGTCTGTTGGACTGGTACGACCAAATCCACCTAGTACACCAGGATTTCCACCTGAACCCCAACCGGTTTGGAGGGAAGCGCTACCGCCGTTAACAGAAGGAAGATCCGCAAAGTTTGGATCTATTCCACCTCCCCCAACAGGGCCACCAAATGAGAACCATCCATTACCACCTGGATTTCCGTGCTCCATGTCGTCAAAGACAACCACACCCGGCTTAGTCCCTTCTCCCATCAGAAGTATTTCCAGTGGGCTATCAGACGTATCATTGCTGATAATCTGGAGGATTTCCTCATAAGCTTCTCTGTCTTCAGGCTTAAAGCTTAGGATTACTTCATGAGTTTCCTCAGGAAGAATGGTAACTGGCGCATCCCCCTCTAAGATAGAGAATGGCGTAGGCTGAACGCCCATCAGATTCATCGCCTCTATTTCCAGAGGAACTACTCCACCGTTAGTGATAGTCAGTACCTGCTGGGCACAGGATGTTTCTGTTACTTCTCCGAAGTCTACGGGATTAGGCATAGCCACTATCTCAGGACTCAGTGGTCCTGTAGAGAATGCCAGGTAATCCATACGGAAGTTAGCTGCCTGACCAGGAGCTATTCCTTGCACCGTGATCGCAATAGCAATCAATTCTCCATTACCTCCGCATACCGTTTTTTCCGGATCAAATACTTGGTTTCCACCAAACAGGAAGCTGTTGTCATAGAAGAATTCGCTCAATGGAATAGACACAAACTGCCATCCTCCACCAGCTATTACTTCACCGTCTGCACCCCCTACTTTCAGGTTGTACTGATACTCATCATCCTGATCTGCAGTGATCATACCATCCCCGTTGTCATCTTCCTGTAATTGAATCTGGAGAATGAACTCCTGATCTGTATTATTAGGATTAGCTGGGTCTAGTGGGTTGATCCAGAAGTTAAAGTGAGTAGACTGACTAATATCCAGAGGGAAATTACGTCCAAATCCACCATAAATTCCTGGGTTAGCTCCACCCCATCCGGTAACCACTGCTGTAGTACCGCCTAGTGTAGGAGGCAGGTCATCTGTAATAGGACCGTATCCACCACCGGTACTAGGATCTCCAGGGAACTGGAACCATCCATTATTTCCGGGAGTAGGGTTACCGTGCTCCATATCATCAAATACAATGATACCAGGTTCCACTCCTGTACCAATCAGATCAACTAACAGCGGACTATCAGCTGTATCATTACTGGTTAAGCTTAGGTAAGCTGAGTATGATTGCTCAGCAGCAGGGCTGAACAGAATAGCAATGTCCTGAGTTTCTCCAGGTGAAATCATAAATGGATCTCCACCAGAGAGAATAGAGAACGCAGCCGCATCAGTCCCGCCAAGCATTACAGCAGAAACCTCAAGGTCAGCAAAACCAGGGTTTGTTATTTTTACAGTGTCTACTGCACAGCTACCAGCTACTACGTCACCGAAGTCAAGGGGACTAGGCATAGCCGCTATTTCTGCTCCTAATGGTCCATTGGAGAATGACCAGTAGTCAGTACGGAAAGTAGCATCTGCACCAGAAATACTCTCTATACCGAAGACAACAGCAATTAACTGACCGTTACCTCCACAGGCTACTGGAGAAGGATCAAAGACCCCGTTTCCTCCTGGTAGGAAAGAATTATCATCATAAAAATCTTCTAATGGAATAGACACTAACTGCCATTCTCCATTGGGGATCACTTCAGCATCCGCACCCCCAACTTTCAGGTCGTACTGGAATTCATCATCATCAGATGTAGGCGGGAATGGGATAACATCATCACCATTATCGTCATCTTGTAGCTGAATAGTAATCACGTACTCCTGCCCAGCATCAGGCAGAATCCAGAAGTTGAAATAAGTGGTTCCGTCTATATTGGTAGGACTGGTACGACCAAATCCACCAAATATGCCAGGATTACCGCCTGAACCCCAACCAGTCTGTAGTGAGGCACTACCTCCTGCTACTGGTGGAATGTCTACAAAGTTCGGATCTATTCCTCCGCCACCCACTGAGCCGCCGAAAGCAAACCATCCGTTTCCACCTGGATCACCATGCTCCATATCATCAAATACGATGACGGCTTCAGTAGATCCATTACCTGTAATAGCCACTTCCACTGAGCTTTCATCAGGATCATCACTAGCTATAGTTAGTGTGGCTTCAGCTAATCCTTCTGTAGTAGGCGTAAAGAGAATCTCAATATCATGAGTACCACCTCCTGTTACGGTAAAGGGAGCTCCACCAGAAAGAATGGAGAAATCTCCTGAACCACTTAAAGCGGCACTGCTCACACTCAGGTCTGTTCCCCCTACGTTAGATACAGTCAGTGTCTGTATAGAACAGTTATTTACAAATACATCTCCAAATGCCAGTGGGGAAG
>JBCBKZ010000220.1:0-7834 GCA_038520955.1 Bacteroidota bacterium
AATTCAAAGGATTGGAAGAGCTGTTAGGAGAGCCTGAAGATGATTCTCCTTCCTCAGACCTTAAAGAGGAATTGGATCATGATTATGGGAAAGAACTCCTGATTAGATATGTAAAAAACAGAGGAGAAGATGGTCCTGTCCTAATGGCCAAGTTAAAACAGCATCTTTTGAGAATGGATCCTTCTTTCTCAGAAAAAGAAATGGGCTATACTTCTTTTAAAAGTTTCCTACATTCTCTGAAAGGAGAAGTGGTTAAGGATATTTCCTCTCACAACGGTACGCTCCCCCAAGTCTATTTCAATGAATTTCTCCCTGTAGAAAATAAGAAGGTTAGCGTAAGAGAAAGTGCAAGCGTATTTCTCAACAGAAAAATCCGTTACCAGAAAGATACCCACAAGCGTATCATGATGGCTACAGCCCTTTTCTATGCCCTCAGTTCTAACCAACCTCTCTCTATGAGTGAGATGTTTGAGTATGTGTATGAAGGAAATCTGGACGATCTACCTCGCACTGAGATAAAGAAATACATTAATACCCTCTTTACAGGTGGTTCTTTTAAAGCCGCAGAACAGCATAATCATACCCCACTTCTGTCTCGTCCATTTATCTTAAGGGAAACCATCAGGTCTCCTGAAGCCCTGGACCAGATCTACATCCAAAGAGTAAGTGAGATTCTTCAAAGCCGCTACCCTACCCTGGCAGACCAGGACATTCTGGAACTGTTAATTTGAATACGGGTGGAAATGTGGATAGCTTAATTTGAACTTTCTTACTGACATTCTATAACTTTGTGGTTTTTACGGTAGTTGTCACTATGCCGACAACGTATTTACAAAGATGACGTATCTTTGTATTATACTATTAGAATAACGTAATAAGTAATTTCATATGAGCACTCAAAACGGTCATCAAATCCCTCACCATGAACTCATCATCATTGGGTCCGGTCCCGCCGGTTATACGGCCGCTATCTACGCTGCCAGAGCAGATCTAAAGCCTTTGATGTTTAGCGGTATGCAGCCGGGTGGACAGCTCATGATCACGACTGACGTAGAAAACTACCCTGGATATCCGGAAGGAATCATGGGACCTGAAATGATGGAAGACTTCAGAAAGCAGGCAGAAAGATTTGGTACACAAATCAAGTATGAGCATATAAGGAAAGTAGATCTGGAGGCTACTCCCAAGAAGGTTTGGACAGGAGGCGGAGATGAGTATCATGCTGATGCCATCATCATTTCTACTGGTGCTTCTGCCAAATGGCTGGGATTGGAAGCAGAGCAGACATTTGCCAATAAAGGCGTTAGTGCTTGTGCCGTTTGTGATGGATTTTTCTTCAAAGGAATGGATGTGGCAGTAGTAGGTGCCGGAGATACTGCTTCTGAAGAAGCCCTATACCTGGCCAAGCTCATGCCTAAAGTACACATGCTAGTCCGTAGAGATGAAATGCGTGCGTCAAAAATCATGCAGACCAGAGTATTGAACACCCCTAATATTGAAGTCCACTGGAATACGGAATTACAGGACATACAGGGAGATGAGAATGGAAAGGTTCAGGGCATTACGGTTATCAATAATAAATCTGAAGAGACTAGCCAAGTAGACGTAAAGGCTGTATTCATCGCAATTGGGCACAAGCCAAATACAGACATTTTTGAAGGACAACTGGACATGGATTCAGCCGGATACATAGTGCCAAAAGCGGGTACTACCCAAACCAACATTGAGGGAGTATTTGTAAGTGGGGACGCAGCAGACAATGTTTACAGACAGGCTATTACAGCTGCTGGAACAGGATGTATGGCTGCTCTGGATGCAGAGAGGTGGTTGGCAGCCCGTGAGCTGGAAGCCGTATCCTAAGGCACAAATAATTCTGATAAAGCGCTTCATCATACATGGTGAAGCGCTTTTTTCATCTGTTAATCCTGCCAAAGCTCATAACATATCCATGATTTGTAACATTTGGGAACAATTGTAAATGGGATGGACGGAAAATTCTCTATGTTTGAAACATGGAAATTCAAACAAGCTCTATTCTTGACACCCTTGTAAATATCTCCAGAGAGGCGGGCGATGCTATTCTTGCGATTTATAATGATGAGGAGCGCTTTCAGCATGTAGATATGAAGGCAAATGACTCTCCTCTTACCCTGGCTGATCAGGCCGCACATGAGCTGATAGTGGAGAGACTTCAAAAGGTTACCCCAGAGATCCCCATACTATCTGAGGAAGGAAGAGATATACCTTATGAAGAGCGTAGTCAGTGGACTAGGTTCTGGCTGGTAGACCCGCTTGATGGTACGAAAGAATTCATTAAGAGAAACGGAGAATTTACAGTGAATATAGCCCTGGTTGAGGATCAGAAAGTAACCATGGGATGCGTGTATGTACCTGTGCAGGATCTGGCATTCTTTGCTGCCAAGGGAGAAGGAGCATTTGTGGCCAGAGAAGGGAATCTGGGCACTCCTATCCAGGCAAGTACATTCTCTATGGATCAGGAAGGCTTACGTATAGTGTGTTCCAGATCACATTTGACCCCAGAGGTAGAGGCTTACCTAAATAAGCTGAAGCAGCCTGAGAAGGTATCTATGGGTAGCTCATTAAAATTCATGGTTCTGGCAGAAGGTAATGCGGATATCTATCCACGTTTAGGCCCTACCATGGAGTGGGATACTGGTGCTGCACATATCATTCTGGAAGAAGCTGGAGGGAGTGTTATCAGTGAAGAAACAAAAGAGCCTCTTCTCTACAACAAAGAAAATCTTCTGAATCCTTTCTTCATCGCTTATGGTGATAAAGTAGGAGAATAGACTATTGAACATATAACAAGAAAAAAGCCCCTTTTTCAAGGGGCTTTACTCATTAACACCAGTATGAAAAAACCAATTTAATGTAACTTATAGCTTGATGAGTCTGCGTACCAGACTTCCTTCAGCAGTCTCTAGTCGGTAGAAGTATATACCGGTTTCTGCTCCTGCTCCATCCCACTCTATGGTATGTTCACCCGCAGGAATAAATCCGTTCACCAGTTCAGCTACCTCTTGACCTACCACATTCAGTACACTAATTCTCAGATCAGAAGATTCTGTTAGTGAGAATGGAATAAGCGTACTGGAAGAGAATGGATTGGGATAACTTTGAGCCAGTGTGATGCCTGAAGCTAGTTCATCTATCAAAGGATCATTAGAAACAGTGCTTGTAGCAGCCAGGGTAACACGGATCACTTCATCTACTGCAGGGTAAGTGAACTCATCATTTACCAGACGAACGATATCATCTGTATCCAGGTCTCCTGTATTAGGTCCCGACTGACGAGGTGCCTGGTTCATTCCTACTCCTGGCTGTTCATTTAACTCAGTACCCCCATCCCACAACAGAACCTGATCAGTAACATCTCCGAAGGCAGGCTCACCACTTGCATCGAAGAGAGGGATGCCGTTTATGTCCGGTCCCAGAAATAAGTCATTTGACTGGATAAACATGGTAGCAAAGGAAAGGTAAGATCCGGGTGCAGCAGCAATCATAAATTCATAGCTACCTCCAGGGAAAATAGGTGCAGGATCAGTAGCTCCGGCCGGTACAGCAAAGGCATCTGCATAAAGGCCAGCCTTATTCCCTAAGGCCATATTTAGTGGTCCAGGAGTACCATCTTCTGCAATATCTTCCAGTCCTAAGCCTCTATCATTAGCGTTTTGTGCAAATAGAGGAGAAGAAGCTGTATGCACAGCCCATACACCTGGTGAAAGAGGTACAGGACCTGTAGTGCTTTCGTCTATTACCAAGGTAGCCTCAGTAGACACATTCTGTAGCCTCACAAAGAAGTTAGTAGTCTCGAGAGGAGTTACCGTAACGCTCAGTACATCTTCATTAGGAGGATAAGGAAAGCCATCATTTACTATTCTTACCGTATTATCAGAGTCAGCGGCACCGGTATCTGCTCCTGATTGGCGAGGTGCCTGATCTGCCCCTACACCCGGGTACTGATTCTCTTCTGTTCCTGCGTCCCATAACTCCAACTGATCAGTGATATCACCGGTTATAGGATTTCCATCCATGTCAAACAGATCAATCCCTGCTTCTCCTGGCGCATAGAATAAGTCATTAGACTGCACGTACATAGTAGCCAGGGATAGTTTACTACCAGGCTTGGCAGCTATTACAAATTCATATGCATTACCTGGTGTTAGGGGGCCAGGCCCAGAAGCTCCAGCAGGAACGGCAAACACATCACCAGTAGTAGACAATTCTTCATATAGGTTAGCAGCCTGCATTCCCGCTGCACCGTCTTCCGCAATTCCTTCCAATCCTAATCCTCTGTCCGGCATTCCATTGGTGAAAAGGGGTGCATTCTCAGTATGTACCGCATACACACCTGGCGCCAACACTCCTGTTACCCCTGTTCTTTCAGCCAGATAGTCTCCTAACATACTAGCGGCACCATCCTCTGCTATCCCTTCCAACCCAAGTCCTCTGTCAGGCTCACCTGTAGTGAATAAAGGCGCAGGTGCAGCGTGGACTACATATACGCCAGGTGCCATAGGCACAGGAACGGATGTCATCGCATCAACTACCTGGGTAGAAGCATCTGATACGTTAAGAATGGTAACGGTAAACTGGTTGCCCCCATCATGGGTAAGGGTAGCCTGGATTACATCCTCCACTGCGGCATAAGTAAATTCATCATTTACAATCCTAACCGTATTGTCCGGGTCAACATCTCCTGTGTTTCCTGCACTCTGACGAGGGGCCTGGTCCACTCCTACTCCCGGTTGTTGGTTTATTTCTGTCCCGGAGTCCCAAAGTAGAAGTTGATCCGTGATATCTCCGGAATTTGGATTTCCATCCATGTCAAATAGAGGGATCCCCATTTCATCAGGGGCAAAGAACAAGTCATTAGACTGTACATACATGGTCGCAAAAGACAGATATTGACCTGCAGCAGCCTGGAAGGTGAAAGAATAAGAAGCTCCTGGAAAAAGTGGGCCAGGTCCGGCACTATCTACGGGTACCGCAAATACACCGCTTGAGGGGAAGTCATAAGCTTGTGAGGTATTTTCTATCCTCACTTTGAAAAAGCTGAGTTGGGCGTAACTCAGGGATACTAAACTGAGCAAAAACAGAAAAGTAGAAATTCGTCTCATTCTAAAAATCTTATGTGATACATGTGGATTGCAAAACAGCCTTTTCAGCTGTTTGAGAGTAAGTTACCCGCGAGTTATTGCAGAAGTATCACAAAAGATTTCTATTCCCGAGACAATTCCCATGCATGGAATATGATATGTCGGCTAGTTTACATATACTGGCAATTCCGCATATAGTGGGAGATAAATGGAGAAGGTGGTTCCCCTACCAAGCTCACTTTCTACCGTAATTTCTGCCTGGTGGAGTTCCATGATTTTCTTCACTATAGCTAATCCCAGGCCAGTACTTTCGGTAGGACTAGCAGCCTTTTTCTCCGCTCTCCTATATCTGTCAAAGATGAAAGGAATTTCTTCAGAAGGTATGCCTATACCGCTATCCTCTATTCTGATACAAGCCATTCCATCCTCTTTTTCCATTCTGATCCAAATATTTCCCTCTTCTTCAGTGAACTTTAGGGCATTATCCATGAGGTTTTGGAGTACCCTTTCTATTAAGGCCACGTCTGCCATGACCACCAGTTGATCCTGTATGAAGTGAGGCTGAATCTGTATCCCCTTTTCCTGGGCGAGAATGAGATAAGAATGAACTACATCCTGCACCAGTTCACTTAGTGAGAAGGGCTCCGGTTTTGGCTGAATTTGCTGGGCTTCCAGTTTAGAGAGTTCAAACAGTTCTTTTACCAGATTCTCCAGTCTGTAGGTATGATCCAGTACCTGCTTGAGGTAAATCTGTCGCTCATCTTCAGCCAGGCTTATCCCCTTTATCCAAAGGGTTTCGGCGTAGCCGTGTATGATGGAGAGTGGTGTACGTAAATCGTGAGAAATATTTGCTATCAACTCCCTTCTGAGCTTATCCAGGGTTTCTTTCTTCTGAATGTTAGCTACTACTACATCTGCCATCTCATTAAAAGTCAAAGCCAGGGGTTTCAGCTCCCCAGCCTGGGAAGGTTCTACCCTGGCATTCATCTTTCCATCTCTGAAGCGGTTAACAGTATGAATGATGTGATTGATATTTCTGGTGAAATACCAGAAGAGCAATAAACCCGCTGCCAATGAGAAGAGGAGCGTTACCATCATATTTCTTCCCCCAATGGAAAGGAGGAGGTTAGCCTTTTCATAGGACTGCACAGCTTCAAACTCTTCACTGGCCAGAATGATGTAGACGTAGCCTACCAGATTTCCTTCTTCGTATACAGGCGCTGCTGAAAATACTTTGCTGGTTTCCGGATTCCTGGGATTCAGACCTAGTATCAGTTCGTTTCCTTCACTTCTGATGAATTCCTGAATAGGTTCAAGCGGAACTTTCTTGATGTGTACCGTCTTCTTGGGGACTACATATTCCAGAATATTCCCCTGTACATCCAGCAAATAGACTTCCGCCGCCGGATTTACGGCCATCATGGAATGCATGATCTGATGGAGGGCATCCTTTCTGATGGCTCCTTCCTCAAAAGGATGTACCTCCTCTATCATGTGGGAGGCTATAGGAGCGTGAAGTTTCTGGTGCTTTTTTAAAAAGTATTCTTCCAGAGTTTCCATAGTGATAACCACATAGGCTACCCCTACAAATGCCAGAATCACAGAGAGCGTTATGGCAATTCTCCAGAAAAGTTTATTCGGCAATACCTTCATAAGTCTATTCAGCAGTTATAAATCAGCAAATCTGTACCCTACTCCCCAGGTAGTAAGAATGTACTTAGGCGCGGATAGGTCCGGCTCTATTTTGGTTCTAAGTCTGTTGATGTGAGAATTCACATTATGCTCATACCCCTTGTATTCATATCCCCAAATCAGGTTCAGGAGCTTATCTCTGGAATAACTCCTCCCAGGATTGGATGCCAATAACAATAGTAGATCAAATTCCTTAGGCGTTAGCTCTATTCTGTCATTATGGAGCCTGACCAACCTTTTCTCTTCATCTATCTCCAGGTCATCAAATACAATCAGTTTCTTTCTGGGACGAACATCTCCAGCCTCTGAGAGATCCATTTCTCTTCTTCTCATGGTAGATTTTACCCTGGCCATGAATTCTCTTACACTAAATGGCTTTGTCAGGTAATCATCTGCTCCGGTTTCCAGTCCCAGCACCTTGTCTATTTCTTCAGACCTGGCAGTAAGCATAATGATGGGCGTACGCACTTCCTTTGCCCTGAGTGTACGACAGATTTCTATTCCATCTACTTCAGGCAACATGATATCCAGAATAATCAGGTCATGCATTCCTTTCAGGGCCGTTTGAAGGCCTTCTCCTCCGTGATAAGACTTATCCACCTGGAAGTGCATATCCTTCAGGTGAATTTCTAACAGATCTACAATGGCAGGGTCATCTTCTATGATCAGAATTTTTTTCATATTTCCAACCAGTTAACATCAATGGGTAAGTAACCAATTAAGTATCACGAAAGTATCACATGAACATCCAATACGTTTGTCTGCTGTATTTCATAATATGAATTTTTTACACAAAAAAGCCGGCCTCAAAAGGCCGGCATATAATCCCTTATTATTATTTCTGTGTTACTTGCCGTATTACTTAGTAATGACAAGCTTTCCTGTTAGCACCTTTTCGCCCTCCATTCTCACAAGGTACACCCCATGAGAAAGTTCAGGTAAACTGATCTCAAGGCTTTCCTGCTTCACTTCAGGAAGTTCATATACCAGTCTTCCACTCAGGTCAAGAAGCTTGAGGGTAT
>JBCBKZ010000221.1:0-7830 GCA_038520955.1 Bacteroidota bacterium
ATCTCCTTCTTAGTCAAAACAAACTAACCTCAATTCCAGAATCTATAGGAAGACTAACCAGTTGATTTCCACTTAAATCAAGATGCCTAAGGTTGGGAATTTTAAGGGCTTTTGGAGGGATTTCTTTCAAATCTAAGTTGGATAAATCTAATGTGTCTGAATTAGTTTTTATCACAATTTCGATTCTCGATTTTGCAATTTGATAGTTAGTGGTCATTGATATTGAAGTAAATGATAACGTTCAATCTGGGTTAATTGGACTTTATGAGGCCAGAATCTAAGTCCCTTGATTATGATATGGGCTGATAGGTAAAGGTTCTTATTGGAGTCATTTGCTTATAGGTGTAAACATCATCAGAGTTAAACCCCAAGTGAACCCCTCCCTTTGAAAATTTTGAGTGTCATTTGAGCATTTAATTTTTATTCCAAATTATCCATTAGATGCCCTTAGTATCCTTTGTTTTGTATCTATTTTTGGTATTACTATGAAAAACAAAAAAAATAAGCTATAAATCCCTTCTCCCTTATAAATCGAGTTTACCTAAGATAAGTTAAAATTATGCTTATTTATTCACCAATAATGGGTGATAGAATAGGGATTAGTCATTTGTCATTTTACCTTCGCAAAAACGCTAATATGAAGATCGGCTTATTGGGATATGGACGGATGGGGAAGGCTGTGGAGGAGGAAGCCAAAGCCAGAGGGCATGAGATCATGTATGCCATAGACATGGGCATGGATAAGGCTTATGAGGAGATGCTGAAGAGCCCACCTGAAGTAGTCATAGAATTTACCCACCCTGACAGTTTTGAGGGAAACTTCCAGAAGTTGATGGAGGCAGGTATCCCCATGGTGGCAGGGACTACGGGATGGTATGATCAGATGGAGGAGATCAAGGCAGAAGTGGAAAAGAAAGAGGGAAGCTTTATGTATGCGTCCAATTTTTCTGTGGGGGTGAACCTGATGTTCAAGCTGAACCAGATGCTGGCCAAGTTCATGAACGACTATCCTGAATATGACTGCTTCATAGAAGAGCGTCACCATAAGTTCAAAAAGGATGCGCCTAGTGGAACAGCCATCGCTTTGGGTAATCAGGTATTGGAAAAGCTGGATAGAAAGACCAAGCTGGCACATGAAGAACTGGTGAATAGAGCCCCAGAAGAAGAGGAACTTTCCGTAGGATTTGTGAGATCTGCGGGCATAAGAGGGACGCATGAAGTTACCTATGTGTCGGACATTGACTCATTGACCATCAGACATGAGGCCTACAGCAGAAGAGGATTTGCCTTAGGAGCTGTCATAGCCGCAGAATGGTTAGCCGGAAAGAAGGGCTTTTATTCTTTTTCTGATATTTTTGAAGGGTAGATATCGTTATCCCACTAAATTGATAAAAATAATCCGTCATGGCGGTGGGCTTTTGGGCATGGAATAGAGGGTCAGCCGCCATCTCATAGAGGGACGATACAAGGTTAGATCCCGGCCGACCCCACAAGCAATCCGCTGCAAACCCACCGGGATGACGTGTTAAATTAAATACAGAAGCAAATGGTCAGTTTACGAGAAGCAGAACTAAAAGCCCTGGCAGTACACAGGGTAGGGAATAAAGTGAAGAATGAAGGTTATACGGCTTCTAATACCCTTTTTGAGGTAGATGAGTTGATGGTGGGCATTCTGCATGATTACTTTCTTTCTCCCTTTAAGACAGAAGAATTCTTCAAATTCTCCCATGAGTCTGATCTGGGCATGAATGAGGTATATGCCTACAGCCGAAATATATTTGAAGCCATAGCGACCGGAGGACTGCTAGAAAACTCTGTACATATTCTCAAGCATTTGTATGATGTGTCTTCTCATCCGCAGATCAAAAGTGGGGAGCTGTTCGTGGCTTACTTCAAGTCCTGCTACCTAGAAGATCAGGAAATGGATGCCATCGGTATATTTAAGGCAGAACATAAGGATACCTTCCTGGCTTTTGATGAGCAGGTAGACAATGTGGATATGTCGGCCTTGCAAGGAGTGAACACCCGTAAACTGGACAAAGGCTGCATGATCTTCAACTCCTATGCAGATGATGGCTACAGTGTACTGATGATTGATAGGGCTAGTGAAGATACCCGATATTGGCGGGAAGACTTTCTGGGCCTTGAGAGAATACAGGACAACAGCTTCCAGACGGAGTCCTTCCTGAACATGACACGCGACTTCTGTACGGAAGTGGTAGCCCAGGAAAAGGATACAGCAGATCAGCTTCTCTTCATGAATAAGTCTATCAACTTCTTCGCACAGAATGAAGACTTTGACCTCAATAGTTACCAGAATGAAGTAATAGAGAATCCTACCCTCATAGAGCAATTCTCAGAATACAAAAAGCCCTATGAGGAGGAGCAAGGCCTCAACTATGGGGATGGTTTTACCATCTCCAAGTTTGCTGTCCGTAACAAGAAGCGGGAGTTTAAGAACCTCATCAAGCTGGATAACCAGATAGAGATCAACCTAAAAAGTAAGGACCTGGAATACATCCGTCAGTACATAGAGAAAGGCTTCGACCATGAGAAGGGCCTGTCCTACTACAAAATCTATTTCAACCAGGAAATGGACTTCTGATAGTTAACAACCTACGTCATACCGGAGGGCCTGTAGGGCATGGACATTGGATCGTCCGGTATCTAGCGTGTCTCAGGCTTCAATAGATCTCGGCCGACGCTACAGGCAATCCCCCACAAGCCCACCGAGACGACGTGGGGGGATTGTATATGAGTCTGATTCTTAATGACTATGAGAAATTAAGATCTCATGAATCACTTACTAGCGTGGGGTTTAAACCCCACGCTAGTAAGTTTTATAAATTGGCAAAGGGACCTTTAACTGTTAGAAGAGAGTTCTCATTCACTCAACCACATACAGCATGAAAATCATCAACGAATTCAGAGAGTTTGCCGTCAAGGGAAACATGATAGACCTGGCCGTAGGCATCATGATAGGGACGGCTTTCAATAATACCGTTTCTGCCTTAGTCAAATACATCCTAACACCTCCTATTGGCTATTTCACCAATGGCGTGGATGCCTCTAATCTGAAGGTAGAACTCATTCCAGCTATCAGTACAGCAGATGGAAGCATCGTCAAAGAGCCTTTGATTCTGGAGTATGGCCTATTCATAGAGACCTTCATGGATTTTCTGATCATCGCATTAGTGATGTTTGGGGTAGTACGACTCATGAATAACCTTAAGCGTAAGGCTGAGGACAAGGAAGATGTAAGCGTTCCTACTCCCAAGGACATAGAGCTTTTGTCTGACATAAAGACCGAACTTAAGAGCCTAAACACTGTGTTGAGTGCCAGCATTTCTCAAGAGGGGAAATAGATACTTTAGCAGAAGAGGGGTAAAAAGTGTCCCCTCTAAGGTCGTTGAGGCTCTCGAAACGACAAAGCTATGTAGAACGATTCAACCCTTCGAGACCCTCAGGGTCCTTGTTGGGCTAGCTCGCTGAAAGATGATTTGATTTTTTTTCATCCCGTTGGGGTAGGGGATGGCATGTAGGGTCAAACGGGATCTAGCGTAATACTGGAATCTTAGACTTTAAGCCTGAGTGTACGCGAGATGCCGTATGACTCACAGTCCATATCCGCTAAGCTCTTCGGCATGACAAATCATGTGGGATCTGGTGAGCCTATAATTAAAAAATAGAAGGAGATTCCCTTATAAAGATCTCGGCCGACCCTCAAGGCAATCCTCCACATGCCCGCCGAGATGACGGAAGTGAGGGAGTCAATAAAAAAGAAAAGAGAAAAACTTCTGCTTCCTGGAATCTTCCCAGAAAGCAGAAGCTGAGTTATTAGTCGTTGATGGGTTCAGGATTCTGTATGCTTCCCATAAACAGAATTCTCGAAGTACTTTGCTGATGGATCATCAGTAGGAAGGGCCTGTCCACATCCATGATATTTTCTCCATCAGGTATCTCTATAGAAGTAGTTCCAACGGCTACCGTAGTAGCTGCCGCTGCTATGGTTCCTTTCTCATACACCTGAAGGAAAGAATTGTGCTTCACTTCAGACACATATAGGTCTCCTGTTTCACTGATGCTGGTAAGGTCAGCTTGTCGAGGTACGAAAGCCGCTTTCATACCCAGATTGGTCAGCATAGGCTTTAGGCTCTGCTCAAATTCCATGGAGAACCTTGGTAGGCGGAGATTTACTTCTGCTTCAGATAGTTGAGAGAGGTACTCATCCATTTTGGTGGAACTCAGGGAGCTTAGCAGGTTCTCTAACGAACTGCTCTCACTTGGCAGGAAGATGGTCATGGCGTAATCATCTACCGCATATGGGAGACTGACAGCCTGGAAATCATCTGTTTTCAAGTAAGGATAGTTCGTCTTAAGCTTCATGAATTTTCTGAATTCAGGATTACCTCCGTTGACATAAAAGAACTGGTCTTTCGTGTCAAACACTGGGAAGGAGTCTTTCCAGGCAGCTTCAAAGTAGATGGCATTGATGAGGAACATAATATCATCCTGCTTGATCTGATCCAGTACCTTGGGAATTTTTCCTTCTGTCGCATCACTCACCCACTGATTGATCTGTCCGGGTGCTTCTGGCGCAGTGAAGTCAAGTGCACTTACCTCTGCTTCATAGAAGCTTTGGTTGGTTTGGAGAAAGTCTGGCTTTACCTGGAAGGTATTTTTATACCAAATAGAGTTGGCCAGATTGATCTTAAAGTTGTCCCTTTCTGGAAGATTAGACATGAGTGTCTGGAACTGCTTATTGACCGCTTCCGTGGTGAAGTTTTGCTGCCCTAAGGCCTGACGTATTTCTGTTTGGGTATTCCCCTCTGCTCCGTTGGCAGTCATACTGAGGGCCATTTCTATACTAAGGGGAGAAAAGAAAATATTCTCCTGTCCTTTTACTGAGAATAGCTCCTTCATCATGTTCAGACTGAACTGCTGATTGGTAGATACCCATTCAGGACTATCAGGGTCTATAGTATCAGAAGTCCCTGAGGGAGCAGGAAGTTCAGCTCCATTGTCGCAAGAGAAAAAGCTAATGAGAACTGATAAAAAGAATAATCTGAATAAGATCTTCATATAGTTTCTGTTATTTTTTTCTTTAGGACGTTTAGTGATGGTTTAACGCTGCATACCTATCTATGTTACATTCCTGAATGCCCGCTCCGGGTACTATATTCATAGGTGATAAAGCTTCCAGACAGAATAAACAAGCAGATTTTCCTGAACAAACCCAACTTCATCCAAGTTAGCTAACCAACTATTTCTTCACACTTATATCTCATTTGCATGTCTGATCATGAATCCAGAGTTGTTATCATCGGGGCCAATTTCGCCGGCCTGGCAGCTGCTAAGCGTCTTCAAGGCAAAGCTAATGTTACCCTCATAGATCCCTCTCCTAACTTTGAGTTTACCCCTAATATCCACGAAATCATTTCCAATGAGAAAAGACCATCTGAAGTGCAGTTGGATAGAGAAACGGTCATCACAGCATTAGGGCATACATGGATACAGGATAAGGTGGTTTCCATAAACCGAGAGCAAAAGAGCGTCGAATTAGCGGGTGGACAAACGGTAGCCTATGATGCCTGCATAGTTACCATAGGAGGAACTAGTAACTTTGCTGGGGTAAAGGGTGCCGAAAAAAATGCCATCCCTTTCAAGACTGTGGAGAATTGTACCCGAATCGAAGAAAGAATCCGAGAGCTAATCCTCAAAGGAGAAGCCTGTTCTATTGTGATAGCGGGAGGAGGGAGCGTAGGCGTAGAAGCTTTGGGAGAATTACTCAGGTATAGAACAGAAGATACTCCCATCAACATAGAACTTGTAGAGGCAAAGAACAGGCTTTTACCTGGATTTTCACCTAAGGTGAATAAGGAAGTATTACGGCTTTGCCAAAATCAGCATGTGAACTTCCACTTTGGCAATCTTATAGCGCAGGTAAATGCTAAGTCAGTCAAGCTCGCTGATGGGAAGACCCTTTCATCAGACCTTTGCATTTGGACAGCAGGGGTAAAGCCGAATCCACTTTTGTTTGAGGCAGGTTTGAGTGATTCCGAGAATGCCTGGGCTCCTGTATATAAAAGCCTTCAAAGTACCAAGGATAAGTACATCTTTATCGCAGGAGATGCGGCGGCTATGGGAAAGCTGGATAGCAAGCAAGCATATTTTGCCATGGAAACAGGGGAAAAGGCAGCGGAGAATGTGCTTAGAATGCTTAAGGACAGACCTCTTAGGAACTTCTTCAAGATCCAGAAGCCTTATGTGTATTCTTTCGGAGATCTGAGTTGCTTTCTCATCTTTTATGATTTGGTCATTGCGGGTGCCCCCCTCTTACTTTTGAAAGAAAGCATCTTCCGAATCACCATAGAAGGGATTCGGGCAGGTCATTCTGTACAGTCCATGCTCAAACTCATAGACCAGCTCTTTCCAAAATACATAGCCAATGCTGCCACAAATGTGAAAGCCTTTTTGGCTAATCCGGTAAAATACGTGCTGAATCCACCAGTAGAGGTGCTTTAGGAACTTGGCGTTAAATTTAAATCATACTAGCTCGGGGTTTAAACCCCGAGCTAGTATGATTTTTACCCTGGCCCCGCTTCCGATCCTATATCGATTCTCAATAAACCTCTGAAAGCATCTCGGGCCGTACTTCCCTCATAAAGTACTTTGTAGACAGACTTGGCTATGGGCATATTCAGGTCATACTTCTCGGCTAATTGCATGACTACTTTCGCTGTTTTTACTCCCTCCGCTACTTCATCCATGTCTTCTATGATCTCTCCAATGTTTCTCCCAAGCCCTAATTGATAGCCTACGGTTCGGTTTCTACTTTTCTCAGAAGAACAGGTAGCTACGAGGTCTCCCATTCCTGCCAAGCCCGCAAAGGTAGCGGGTTGTCCTCCCATAGCTACTCCCAGGCGGGTAAGCTCAGCCAATCCTCTGGTGATAATGGCGGCCCGGGTGTTTTCTCCTGCTCCACTACCGTCTCCCATACCTGCTGCTATGGCGATGATGTTCTTCAAGGCACCGCCTAGTTCGCAGCCAATGACATCCTCATTGGTGTACACCCTGAACAGGCCAGTCTTGAATACCTTCTGCAATCTTTTGGCGATGGTATCATCTACCATGGCGATGACACTAGCTGCCGCCTGACCGATAATGATTTCCTTAGCCAGGTTGGGACCGGTAAGTACACCAGCCGGATGTCCTTCCATTTCTGCTTCTATGACTTCCGTCATTCGCATCATGGTACCCACTTCCAGTCCTTTGGATAAGCTGATGATAGGAACCCAGGGTCTGATAAACGGACGTGCATCTTTGAGTACCTGCCGGAAATACTGAGCAGGTATCCCCATCACTATTACATCTGCATCTTCTACAGTTTCTTTAATAGAAGAAAAGGCTTGTAAGGAGGGCGTCAGGTCAGCTCCGGGGAGATATTTCTCATTTCGATGGTGCTGATTGATTTCATTTACGGTAGCTATATCTCTTGCCCAGATTTTCGTAGGGCAGTTTCTGGCAGTTAATGAAGCGACCGTAGTTCCCCATGAACCGCCGCCTAGTAGTCCCACATTAAGCTTCATAGTGTTCCTTTTTAGCAATTTCCTTCTATTCTCAAGCCCCACATATCCTGGAATCAAAAAATTTCAGAAGAATTTGAAAAAATATAAGATAACGATTTTTAGCGTAAAATATGGGTTTAACGGCTCTAAAGGCCATAAAGGTCAGAAAGAAGTCAAAATTTTTGGTGCACTAAAGCTAATTGTAACTCACTTGTAACTCAGCTGTAACTACCTCCCCGTATGTTTGTAATACATTACAAAC
>JBCBKZ010000222.1:0-7828 GCA_038520955.1 Bacteroidota bacterium
TGCAGCTGCTAATTCTGCCTTTGCGGATTCTTTTCCAGAAGCTACCCTCTTTTCAGGTTTAGGAGAGGATTCTGTAGCCTTTTTTGTCAGAGCCAATAGTAGTTCTTTAGAAATACTGGGTTCTATAGCTGCCTTTCAAGACGAAGAAACCATGGAGGTGGATACCTTCGTTTTGAAGTATACTGATCCTCAGACCATCATTAGTTACCCATTTGGGGTAAGTTCTTCAGTGGATGATACCTACAGATCTTCATTTAGTTTTTTTGGACTGGGAGCTAATACCACATCGGGTACTCAAACACAGGAGGGATCCGGCTATGGTACCTTAACTACTCCAGCAGGTACATTTGAGAATGTGCTAAGAATGAAGACTACTACGGTAGAAATAGATTCATTAGATTTTTCTGGATTGTTCACTTCGGTAACTACCACCTATTCTACCCAGTACACATGGCATCTACCCGGAGAATTTAACATACTGATGACATGGAGTAGAGACAGTTCCTTTGATGATACCTTTGGTTCTTCAGTGGATACTACAGTCTCTTATGGGTTAGTAACCAGTTCTACTTCTATCAGTAAGACACTGGCAAGTGATATCTCCCTAGGCTTGTACCCAAGTCCTATGGCAAATGATCTGACAGTAGAATTTGATCTTCAGCAGTCAGATCTGGTTTCTGTGAGCTTATTTGACCTTACAGGTAGAAGCCTAATCGCGCTTCCTGAAGAAAGATATGCTCAAGGTGCCAACCTAATCCAGCTTCCAGTAGGAGACCTAGCTACAGGTACCTATTTCCTTTCTATGGAAGTAGGAGATAAACGTCTGATAAAGAAGGTGCAGAAGCAATAATTAGTACTTTTTCTTCATAAAGAGTCTGGTAAGTCTGTATGATTTACCAGACTTTCCTTTTTCATATGAAAACATCCGCTATAAGCTTGTTTATTAATATGGATGCGATTAATTTGCCGCCATTTTAGCAACAACTCGTAAAAGATCATTAATTACTCCATACATGTCGAAAAATATTGGAAAAGTCTCACAAGTAATTGGCCCTGTAATTGACGTTGATTTTAGTGCTGAAGGATCTACTCTCCCCAACATTTACAATTCTCTCGTAATTGACAGACCCGGTACTAACCCGCTCGTACTGGAAGTGCAGCAGCACCTGGGAGATAACATCGTACGTGCTATCGCCATGGACTCTACTGATGGCATAGAAAGAGGCCTGGAAGTGCTTGATGAGGGAAGAGCTATTTCTGTACCCATTGGAGATTCTATTAAAGGTAGACTCTTTAACGTAACTGGTGCCGCTATTGATGGATTGGCTGAGCCAGAAGCAGAAACAAGATATCCTATTCACCGTCCTGCTCCCAAGTTTGAGGACCTGACCACAGAGCCACTGATCCTTTACACAGGTATCAAAGTAATTGACCTGCTGGCGCCATATCTCAAAGGAGGTAAAATTGGTCTCTTTGGTGGTGCGGGTGTAGGAAAAACCGTATTGATTCAGGAGTTGATTAACAACATCGCCCTGGCACACGACGGTCTTTCTGTATTCGCAGGAGTAGGTGAGCGTACTCGTGAAGGGAATGACATCCTACGTGAGATGATAGAGGCGAACGTAATTAAGTACGGAGAGGAGTTTAAGCACGAGATGGAAGAAGGCGGATGGGCGCTTGACAAGGTGGACAAGAAGGAAATGGAGGATTCTAAGCTTACCATGGTATTTGGTCAGATGAATGAACCCCCAGGTGCGAGAGCGCGTGTGGCTCTGACGGGTCTTACCATAGCCGAGTATTTCCGTGATGGAGAAAAAGAAGATGCAAAAGGTCGTGATGTCCTTTTCTTTATAGATAACATTTTCCGCTTTACGCAGGCTGGTTCTGAGGTATCTGCCCTTCTGGGACGTATGCCTTCAGCGGTAGGATACCAGCCTACGCTGGCTTCTGAGATGGGTGCCATGCAGGAGAGAATTACCTCTACCAAGCGTGGGTCTATTACTTCTATCCAGGCTATCTATGTACCTGCGGATGACTATACTGACCCTGCACCGGCAACTACCTTTGCCCACCTGGATGCAACTACCCAGCTTTCACGTGCGCTGTCTTCTCTGGGTATCTATCCTGCGGTGGATCCATTGACTTCAGGTTCAAGGGCTCTGCAGCCAGATATCGTAGGTGCTGAGCACTATGACTGTGCACAGAAAGTAATTCAGATACTTCAGCGTTACAAAGACCTTCAGGATATCATTGCCATCCTGGGTATGGATGAACTTTCTGATGAGGATAAGCAGACAGTAGAGCGTGCCAGAAAGGTACAGCGTTTCTTGTCTCAGCCATTCTTCGTAGCAGAACAGTTTACAGGTATCCCTGGACAGTTTGTATCTATTGAAGATACCATCAAAGGATTTAACATGATCATTGAAGGGGAGCTGGATCACCTGCCTGAGTCTTCTTTCTACCTGAAAGGAAACATAGACATGGCAATCGAAACAGGAGAGAAACTATTGGCTGAAGCTTAAGAATAGGAAAATCTATGAAGAGTTTTCAGTTAGACATAGTGACCCCTGAATCCAGCGTCTACTCAGGTAGAGTAGAAAGCGTTACCGTGCCCGGTACTGATGGACAGTTTCAAATCTTGTATAATCACGCCCCTATCATTTCTACTCTGGGAAGTGGAAAGGTAGTATTGGTAGATGATGAGGGGAATGACCAAAGCTTTGATGCGAAAGGTGGTGTGATAGAGGTGATGAAAAACAAAGCCATCATACTGGTAGAACAGATCGTAAATCAGGAAGTGGAAGCATAGGCTTTCTGATTAGAGATATAATGAAGCCCGGCATATGTCGGGCTTTTTTTATGGCTTTTATCCACCGTTAAAACGATGGGAGCAACGCGTCTGTTTTGCTCCTATGGAGCAATTAGGTGTTTACTGAAATGGATGTGCTAATTAGGTGGGGCTCCGATGGAGCCATACAGAGTGGAGTTTTTTCCTATAACGGTGGAGCCATAAAAAGCTGAGTGTTACTTCTAAACCCCAAAAGAGATGTTACAAACTCTTGTTTGTAAAAAGTATAGTTATGGACTCCTGTCCGTATGCAGCCAAAAAGAAGCCCACCATGAACATGGTGGGCTTTTATCTTTAACAGGAGACAGCAGCATGCTGTCTCTACAAATCATTCTTCTATATCCTACAAATGGATCACTTCTCCATAAGCAGCCGCAGCTGCTTCCATGACGGCTTCTGACATAGTAGGGTGTGGGTGTACCGCTTTGATGATCTCATGTCCAGTAGTTTCCAGTTTACGGGCTACTACCACTTCTGCGATCATGTCTGTTACCCCAGCGCCTATCATATGGGCTCCGAGGAATTCTCCATACTTAGCATCGAAGATTACTTTTACAAAACCATCTTTCTTTCCGCCAGCCTTAGCCTTACCTGAAGCTGTGAATGGGAACTTCCCTACTTTCAGTTCGTATCCTGCTTCCTTAGCTTGATCTTCAGTCATACCTACGGAAGCTACTTCAGGCATGGTGTAAGTACAGCTAGGAATGTTTCCATAATCCAGAGGCTCTATGTCCATACCCGCCATTTTCTCTACACAGATGATCCCTTCATGAGAAGCTACGTGCGCAAGTGCTGGCCCAGGCGTCATATCTCCAATGGCGTAGATTCCGGGGATATTAGTCTGGTAGAATTCGTCTACGACTACCTTTCCTCTGTCTAGCTGGATTCCCAGGTCCTCTATACCCAGATTCTCAATGTTCGCGACTATCCCTACTGCTGACATCAGGATGTCAGCAGAAAGCTTCTCTTCACCTTTGGCCGTTTTGATGGTAGCCGTAACTCCATCATTCAGGGTATCTACATGCGTAACTTCAGAACCTGTCTTGATCTTAACGCCCTTCTTCTTGAAGATACGTCCCATTTGAGTAGAGACTTCTTTATCCTCACGTGGAAGAACCGAATCCAGGTACTCTACCACAGTTACTTCAGTTCCCATGGTGTTGTAGAAATAGGCAAACTCCATTCCTATGGCACCAGAACCCACTATGATCATGGACTTAGGTTGTTTCTCCAGAACCATGGCTTTTCTATACCCAATGATTTTCTCATTGTCTATAGGCATGGAAGGAAGGCTACGTGAGCGTGCACCGGTAGCCAACATGATGTTCTTGGCCTCGTAGGTCTCAGAGCTACCATCAGCAGCCGTTACCACTACCTTCTTATCCTTGGTCACCTTACCAGCACCCATGAGGGCATCTATCTTATTTTTACGGAAAAGGAAGTTGATCCCCTTACTCATATCAGAAGCTACGCCTCTACTTCTGGCGATTACTTCAGCAAACTCATGGTGAGCGCCTTCTACCGTAATCCCGAAGTCTTTGGCGTGCTTAATGTAGTCCATGACTTCTGCACTCTTCAGCAAGGCCTTTGTAGGAATACATCCCCAGTTAAGGCAGATTCCGCCCAGCTCCTCCTTTTCTACCACAGCAGTCTTCATCCCTAGCTGAGAAGCACGAATTGCAGCAACGTATCCTCCGGGGCCACTCCCGATAACAATTAAATCATATGATTTAGCCATAAATTCTTCTTATATAGTCTGTGTATTGCAGCGCAAAGTTAGTAAAATATGTGAATGAGAAAGACTTGAAAGGAGGAAGTTTGAGCTTAAATTCTCAGGAAGAAAAAATGCCTGTTAAGCTCTCCTCTCGCAATCATATTACGTTTTTCATTCTGGCAAGTTTTGAAGAGAAAAAGCATAGGGATTTTGTCATTTTGCTAAAATATTTTGCAATTATGATGGTAAGAATCGTAATATTCACCTACCTTTGGCAGTCAAACAGGGAATAAAGGATATGCTCACCCATTTATATATCCGTAACTATGCATTATTCGCAGAAACGGAGATCTCTTTTCCAGCTGGCCTAAACATACTCACAGGAGAAACCGGTGCCGGTAAGTCCTTGTTGGTAGGTGCGCTTGGGCTCATCATGGGGAAACGAGCAGATAATTCTGTGATCTTTTATACAGAAGAAAAATGTGTGGTAGAAGCGGAATTCTCTCATCTGTCAGCGGAGGTTAAGCAAAGACTGGAGGAGCAAGATGAGTTTGATCTGGAGGATGATCTTCTGACCATCAGGCGAGAGATCAGACCTAATGGTAAGTCCAGAGCCTTTATCAATGACACCCCTGTTTCACTTTCGGTCTTAAAAGAAACGTCAGCTCATCTGCTGGACCTTCATGGTCAACATGAGAACCAGACCCTTTTGTCAGGTGATAAGCAGCTCAACTTATTGGATACCTATGCAGGTACGCTGGACATGGTACGTGAGTTTGAAGCTAGCTGGAAAGAGTTTTTGGCTATCCAAAAGGAGCGGGATGGTCTTCTTAAACAAGAACAGCAAGCCAAAGAGCAGCAAGAATATTTCCAGTTCCAACTTCAGGAACTTACGGCGGCTAACCTAAAAGAAGGAGAGGAGGAAGAATTAGAGCAAGAGCTTAATCTGCTACAAAACGCAGAAGAAATCAGAGGAGCTCTCGCAGGCGGAGTTACGCAACTATACGAACAGGATCAGTCGGTATATCAGCAATTAAGTGTGCTTCTAGAACCGCTCCAGAAAGTGTCAGATGTGCATCAGCAGGTAAAAGAGGAAGTGGAGAAATTGCTGGAAGCCCAGAATACCATCAAAGAATCTGCTTTCCAGTTGCAGCATATGCTAGATACCATGGATTCTGAAGAGGGGAGAATGACGGAAATAGAAGAAAGGCTAGCCACTTACCATAATCTGAAGCTTAAGTATAAGCTATCAAGTGGGGATGAGTTACTGGAAAAACTCAATGAGTTTCAGGCTAAGGTAGAAGCCTTTGAATCTATAGAAGAAAGGGTAGCAGAGTTAACAGCCAAGCTTTCAGAACAAGAAAAAATAGTTATCCAGAAAGGCCTTGCCCTGGAAGAAAAGAGATTAGCTGCCAAACCTCATTTAGAAGAGATGGTAGAGAACATCTTGAAGGAGGTAGGCTTCACCAAGGCGAAGTTCGAGATCGCCTTCCATCGAATGCAAAAGCCTGAGGGAAGTCTGACCATAGAAGGAGATCAAATTCAACCTGATAAAAGCGGGCTGAACAAGTGCATCTTCATGATCCAGTCGAATCCTGGCGTACCTCCTGGCCCCTTATCGGAGATAGCTTCCGGTGGGGAAATCTCCAGGGTGATGTTGGCTATCAAAGCTACGTTAGCAGAAAAATCAGAATTCCCGGTCATGATATTCGATGAGATAGATACGGGGATCAGCGGGGAAATAGCCCAAAAGGTAGGCAAGGTCATGCGTCATTTATCAGAGAAATTCCAAATCCTGTCGATCACCCACCTTCCCCAAATAGCCGCTAAGGGCCATCAGCACTACAAAATCTACAAAGAGGTAAAGGATACCATTACCATCTCCTCTGTCCGTATGCTCAACCATAACGAAAGGGTAGGAGAAGTAGCTATGATGCTCAGCGGACATGAACCATCAGAGTCTGCCATCAAGAACGCAGAGGAATTGATTTCAGCGGGATGATGGTAGATCGTCATGTCGGTGGGCATGTAGGGGATAGCTAGTGGGTCGGCCGACATCTTTTCTGATTTAATCTCACGCAAAGTCGCTAAGGCGCTAAGAACATCGTCATCCCTCAACCTTTCCTCCCTTCAAGTAATTTCAAAAAGGGGTTGCCCAGCAAATAAACAGAAAGTATATTTGCACCACTTTGCACTGAAGCATCAGTGTAGGGGCTCATAGCTCAGCTGGTTAGAGCACCTGACTCATAATCAGGGGGTCCATGGTTCGAGCCCATGTGGGCCCACTCAGTATCAAGCACTTATGGAATATTTCTGTAAGTGCTTCTTCATTTGCACACCATTTGCACACGCAAAAAATAGATCCAAATTCTTTTCTGAATAGGGTGATTTAGGCAATGTGGGCGTACGCCTTTTCAAGGCTGATTACGGGTTTAAGTCTAGAAAATTTCTCAGAATGAGATCAGGGGAGAGCATACTTTTAGCTTCTGAATCTCATTTAGGTTTATGTGTCAAATCTTATGACACTCCCGCAAGCTTACTTTGACACTAACTCCTATACTTTTCCTTGTGCCAATTTGGACTTGGGACATCTATGGCACAAAATTCTTTGCCTGCCTGTCACACTTCAGGCACAAAACCAGGCTTAGTTACTTTCGGATATTTCAACGAAAAATCGACTTTAGACTGGCGCCTACCCCAAGTGCTATTTTACTACCAAAACCCGTAAGAAAAACCCACAGACGTCACGTCTAAGAGGACTTAGACCCATTTTAGAGGCTTAAATATCTGATTAATAGGCAATTACATCTAGATGAGCTCGCAGAAAGCTAATTTTGAGAGGTGTGATTTCGTGTAAGAGTCTGATTATCAGTATCCTAAAAATTGTTTTTGTAACACTAGTCATCATCTTTTCATGCTTCTCATACTTTTTGAAGTCTAATCCTTTTGTAACCAATAGGTTATAATCAAAAGGTGTTACAAAGGATAGTGCAGAAGCAGAGATGGCATGGCTGGAAAATCTAATCTAGGAGTCTACTTGCTCTCAGATGAATGTTACAATTATTACCAATAAGTCGATCCACATTTACAGGGATAGAATTCAGTTATTCCTCTGATAATCAGATAGAATCTGAAAAACATTGTTACACGATAATTGGGAAAAATAGGTGAATTTTAGCGGCTTTTGTTTAATCGCTTTTTCTTCCTTGGAAATTATCTAGTCATCTGAAAATCAGTCTATTGGGAGAAGTTATTGTAACATTCTG
>JBCBKZ010000223.1:0-7828 GCA_038520955.1 Bacteroidota bacterium
AATTGGTAGCCTATAAATACAAAGGATTTTGGGCAGCCATGGATACCTTCAAGGATAAGATGATGCTGGACAACCTCTATGCACAGGGTAATCCTCCCTGGGAAGTATGGAACCAGCCAGATGACCACTCAAGAGAACTGGAAGCAGTAAGCTAAATCATGATAGATTTAAGATGGAATGTTCCTGAAGGCAGAGGATTAAAAATTCTCTGCCTTGGGGCACATTGTGATGACATAGAAATAGGCTGCGGAGGGACCCTTCTGAAAATGATGGAGACCTATGAAATAGCGCAGCTGAAATGGGTAGTCTTTGCCTCTAATGAAAAACGTAAAGCAGAAGCAGAAGCGGGAGCAGCTGCCTTTCTGGAGAATTTGCCACAATCGAGTGTAGATGTGTTCAGTTTCAGAGATGCTTTTCTGCCTTACTCCGCAGTAGAGGTAAAGGAGAAGTTTGAAGCTATTAAGAAAGAGATAGAGCCCGATGTGGTCTTTACGCACTACAGACATGATAGGCATCAGGATCATAGACTGCTTTCAGACCTGGCGTGGAATACCTTCAGGAATCATATGATACTGGAATATGAGATTCCCAAATATGATGGAGATATGGGTATTCCTAACTGCTTTGTGCCAATTACACAAGAGCAGGCAGAAAAGAAGATTCAAATTATACTGGATGCATATGCGAGCCAGAAAGTAAAACATTGGCTGGACAGGGAGACTTTGATTTCTCTCATGAGACTGAGAGGAATGGAGTCAGTTACCCGCTATGCTGAGGCATTTCACCTGAGAAAAGTTATACTCTAGCTATGAAAGCTACCAAGGAGAAAAAGCAAAATCCTGCTATCAGGATGCGGGCCTTCATGGAAAGACTATATCCCATTTGCCGTAGTATCACGGGAGATGGAGTAAGGCAGACTTTGGCTATTCTCCAGGAAATAAATCCATTAGAAATATTTGAAGTTTCTTCTGGCGAAGCGGTTTTTGACTGGACTGTTCCTAAGGAGTGGAACATCAAAGATGCCTGGATCAAAAATAGCCGTGGAGAAAAGGTCGTAGACTTTCAGGAACACAGCCTTCACATCCTGAACTACAGTACACCCATCCATGAGAAAATGAGCTGGGAGGAGCTGAAATCTCATATTTATACCCTCCCTGACCAGCCAGATTGGATTCCTTACAGAACCTCCTACTACAGTGAAAACTGGGGATTCTGCATGCGGCATAAAGACTTTGAACTTTTGGGAGAAGGAGAATATGAGGTCTTCATAGACAGTAGTTTGGAGGAAGGAAGCCTTACCTATGGAGAACTCTTCATTCCTGGTAAAAGTGAGGAGGAAGTCCTCTTCTCTACTCATATCTGTCATCCTTCATTAGCCAATGATAACCTGAGCGGGATGCTGGTATGTAGCATGCTGGCAAAATGGTTGAGAGAAAGAGAGAATAGATACAGCTACCGCTTTGTGTTTATTCCAGGCACCATAGGGGCCATTACATGGCTAGCCAAGAATGAAGAAAAGACGGCTAACATCAAGCATGGATTGGTAGCGCCATTATTAGGGGATGAAGGAAGCTTTACATATAAAAAGAGTAGGAGAGGGGATACAGAGATAGACAGGATGGTGGCCCATGTCTTGAAAATGGAAGGAGTAGCGCACGAGATCAGGGAATTTTCTCCTTATGGGTATGACGAGCGCCAATACTGCTCTCCAGGTTTTAACCTGGCAGTAGGGAATTTGTGTAGAACGCCTTACAGTGAGTTTCCTGAGTATCATACTTCAGGCGATAACCTGGAATTCGTGAAAGATGATTCTCTGGAAGAATCACTGGAGATACTAAAGAAGATTGTTAGCTCACTGGAAGCTAATCAGACCTATATGAATCTATCTCCCAAGTGTGAACCTCAATTAGGCAAGAGGGGCTTGTATGATGCTACCGGGGGAAGTTCCAACGTGAAGGATGCCAGAATGGCCATGTTATGGCTATTAAATCAGTGTGATGGAACTAATGATTTGTTACAAATATCTGCTAAATCTGGGTATTCTATCGAATTATTGGAAGAAGTGACACAAATATTGTTAGCTAAGGGACTTCTTAAGACTGTTTAGGAAGAAAATAACTTAACCATAAGTTCAACTTTGTACATTTTGGAAAATTTTGGGGATAAAGTACAAGGCTATGTACAGACAATTTGATAAATCTCTGGCGATGCAGGCCAGATTCCACGCTCTGATACCTGGAGGATCTCATACATACGCGAAAGGGGATGACCAATTCCCCCAATTTATGCCTCCCTACATAGTGAAAGGAGATGGATGCCGAGTATGGGATGCAGATGATAATGAGTTCATGGAGTATGGGATGGGACTGCGTGCGGTAAGTTTGGGGCACGGATTTAAGTCAGTATCAGACGCTGCTGCCAAACAAATGTACATGGGGAACAATTACACCCGTCCGGCTACTATAGAGTTGGAAGCAGCAGAACTATTTTTGGATACGGTTCAGTTCGCTGACATGGTGAAGTTCTGTAAGAACGGATCAGATGCTACCACTGCAGCAGTAAAACTAGCCAGAGCTTATACAGGAAAAACTAAGGTAGCCTTATGTGGAGACCATCCTTTTTTCTCACAGGATGACTGGTTCATGGGCACTACAGCCATAGATACGGGCATCCCTCAGAACATTAAAGATATGAGCGTAACATTTCGCTTCGACTGCATAGGCAGTGCCAAGCAAATGTTCAAAGATAACCCAGGTGAGATAGCCTGTGTAATTATGGAGGCTGAGAAGTACACTCCTTCCAAGTATAACTTCCTGAATGAGATGAAGGCGCTCTGTCATGAGCATGGCGCATTGTTCATTCTGGATGAGATGATCACTGGATTCAGATGGGACATAGGAGGCGCACAGACTTTCTATGACTTTGAACCAGACCTGAGCACCTTCGGGAAAGCCATGGGGAATGGATTTGCCATTTCTGCCCTGGCAGGGAAAAGGGAGTATATGGAGCTGGGGGGTATCTTTCACGATAAGGAAAGAGTGTTTCTGCTATCAGCTACTCATGGAGCGGAGAACCACGCTTTGGCAGCTTTCATGGAAGTAGTAAATGTGTACAAGGAGCAGGATGTGATCCCCAGCATGAATAAGTATGGGGCTATGCTTAAACAGGGACTGACTGATGTGATTGCTTCTCATGGATTGGAGAAGCATATGCAGATTCTGGGAAGGCCTGTCTGTATGGTATTTACTACCAAAGACCAGGAAGGAAATCCTTCACAGCCTTTCAGAACGCTCTTCATGCAGGAGTGCATCAAGCGAGGCTTACTAGCTCCTAACCTGGTTATCTCTTTCTCTCATCAGGAGGAAGAGGTGAAGCGTACCATTGAAATCTTTGATGGCGCACTGGAAGTGTACAAAAAGGGTCTGGAAGAAGGAGCAGACAAGTACCTGATAGGAAGATCTGTACAGCCCGTTTACACCAAGAAAAATAAACCAACTCACATCATTAAGAGCTGGTAATTAAACCAGAATATAGATGTGTGATAGCCGAAAACTTAGCCTTAGTCCCGATTTATCATAGACTAAATGCAAAATCATTCTTCGGACCAAACACCCTTGGTTACCATTGGAATCCCTACTTATAAGGGTTCTGAGAATATCCCTTTGGCGATAGAATCTCTTATGAAGCAGGATTACCAGAACCTGGAAATCCTCATATCAGATAATTGTTCTCCTGATAATACTGAGGAGGTATGCAGAGCCTTGGCGAAGAAATATCCTCAAATCCGCTATGTGAGGCAGGAAAATAATCTGGGAGCCATCCCTAATTTCAACTATGTACTGCATCACGCCAAGGGGAAGTACTTCATGTGGCTGTCTGATGATGATTGGTTACAGGAGAACATCCTAAGTACTTATGTAGACTTTCTTGAGAATAGCCAGGACTATGCATTAGTCAGTGGAAAGATCTTGTATTGGGAAGGAGAAGAGATCACTTACTGTGAGGAGGCACTTTCTTTTGAGGAGGAGAAAGGGATAGAAAGGGCAGCTAATTATTATGCGATCTGGAAGCAGGGAGCTATAGTGTATGGACTCATGCGCACAGAATGGGCCCAAAAGTCTGAACTACCCATAGCACTGGGAAATGATTGGCACTTCATAGCCGATATCGCCTATATGGGGAAGATTAAGCAGCTGGAAGTGGTAGGCTATAACAAGGCACAGGGCGGCTTGTCAGATAATTATCACAACTACGCCAAAAAGATGAATGAGCATCCTATTTGGGGGTATATGCCTTATACCAAAATAGCCCTGGATGCTTTCAAAAGGATTGGAGGAAGGGAACCTTTGTATAAAGGAGACCCCTGGTCCAAGAGGATAGGAGGGGGAATGAAGGCTGCCAGCGGAATATGGTGGCGCTACATCTTCCCATACTATCCCAGAATGTTAAAGAGAAACCTTACCCGTATTCTTGCAGCTAAATGAGGAAAAGCTGCATTTTTGGTTAAAAAAATAGCCATTCAAACCTGTGAAATATCGGGAGGAATTTCATCCACTAATTTAGCCTCAGAAATGTGAAATTTAATCGAAATGATTTCATAATCAATGAGGTAGCTTTCAGCCTATCGTTGAAGTAAAAAAGACGAACAGGGATAGGCTAAGAGCTTGAGCACATGAATGAATATTTAGCGAGAATTTCCACCTTTGTAAACAGCTCTGGATTCAAGAAGTATTTCTCCAATACTTCCTGGCTCTTCTTTGAGCGTGTTTTCCGTATGGGAACGGCTTTGGCCATTGCTATCTATGTAGCTCGTTTCCTGGGGCCAGATAAATTTGGCCTTCTTCAGTATGCAAAAGGCTTCGTAGGCATATTCGCTGTCTTCGTCAGCCTGGGCCTGGACAGCATCATCGTCAGAGATCTTGTTAGATACCCGGAGAAGAAAGACCAACTTTTAGGAACCACCTTCGGGTTGAAGTTCGTAGGGGTGATCATCATGATCGGGATCATTGCCGCTTATTCTCTCTTGGGGAGAAATGATTCTTACACCAATGTCCTCATCTACATCATTGCATTTGCAGAGTTATTTAATGCCTTTAAGGTCATTGAATACTATTACCAGTCCAGGGTAGAATCCAAGTTCATCGTAAAAATACAGGTGCTGCAGATGGTTTTCACTTCAGCGATCAAGCTGTGGCTGGTGTATATAGAAGCAGACCTTATCTGGTTTGCTGTCATGGTGCTGTTTGATACGCTATTCACGGCAGCCGGATTTGCTTATACCTATATCATTAGTGGGAAACAAAGTCTGTTTAAATGGAAGTTTGATAGGAAATTGGCTCTGGTCCTATTGAAGGAATCATGGCCACTGGTCTTTTATGGACTAGCCCTTAACATTCAAGCGAAGATAGACCAGGTGATGATAGGCGATATGTTGGGGAACTTTGATGTGGGGCAGTACAGTGTGGCCTTGAAGATGATAGAGTCTGTGGGATTTGTACCCATGGTAATTCTCAGCTCATTCGCACCTGCTATTACCAGAGCTAAAGAGGAAAGTCATCAAAAATATCAGGAAAGACTGCTAAATCTATATAAGCTGTTTTTTCTCCTCTTTTTGGCGGTAGCCATTCCCTTATTCTTTGTGGCAGAGCCGGTGATCGTATTACTGTATGGAGAAGAATTTCAGCCGGCAGGGGTGCTTTTGTCCCTATTCGCTGTACGACTATTCTTCACCAATATGGGCGTAGCCAAACAAGCTTTTATCACTAATGAGAGCCTGTTCCGCTATTCTCTTTTCACTGCCATCATAGGCGCTACAGTGAACGTAGCTACCAACTACTTCATGATCCCTTATATGGGACCTAAGGGGGCTATCATAGCTACCATCATTTCATTTACCGTCAGCATTTTCATTCTGGACATATTCTTCAAGAGTATGCGAGGAAACCTGATGCTGATGTTTAAAGGCATATTCACCTTTTGGAACCTGAAAGGAATAAGATGAGCAAACGAGCTTTAAACATATCGAACCAAGGAAAGTACACCGGAGAAACACCAGTCCTCTTTGTGGTGTTCAGCAGACCGGATACTACTGCTCAGGTATTTCAGGCCATCAGGGAAGCTAAACCTAAGCGTTTCTATATAGCCGCTGACGCTCCCAGAGAAGGAAGAGAGGATGAGTATAAGCGGTGCATGGAAGTGAGAGAACTGGTTCAACAGGTGGACTGGGAATGCGAAACACATTATCTCTTCAGAGAGGAAAATCAGGGGGTAGCCAAGGGCGTTTCCGGAGCTATCAGTTGGTTCTTCGAGCAGGAAGAACAGGGCATCATACTGGAAGACGACTGTCTACCTAACCAGAGTTTCTTCGCCTTCTGTGAAGAAATGCTCAACTACTACAAGGAAGATACCCGCGTGATGAACATTACCGGGAGCTATTTCCTGAAGGATTTTGAGGTGCCTCTGAATGAGTCCTACTTCTTTTCTAAACTGGGACACATATGGGGATGGGCTACCTGGAGGCGTGCATGGAAACATTATTCTCTGATAGCAGAGGGATATGGAGAACTGGATGAAGCAGGCTTCCTGGACCATTTCTGGCTGAAAGACCAGGTTCCTCATGCCCACGAATTCATGAAGCAGATTTCTCTAAGGAAGGAAGCTTCCTACACTTGGGATTATCAATGGGACTACACCATGTTCCGTCATAATGGAGTAGCCATTACGCCCTACACAAACCTCATTACTAATCTGGGGCTGGAGAATAACCAGGATAGTACACACGAATTTGAAGGGAATGACCATCTACTGGTCAGTAATAAGGAGGAGTTAGCCTTTCCGCTGAAACATCCTGGCCACATGATCTACAACGAGCAGGCAGATGAGCTGACCTTAAAGCTGACTTGTGGGATGGATAGAATGGCGAGGATGCGCCTTTCCATGCAAAAAATAGTTCCGGCTCCCGTTTGGGAAGGGATGAAGCAGGTATACCATAAAATGAAGGGAGGAGACACATGATATTGATGTACCATAACGTAGCGGAGGAAATGGGCTATAATACCCTTCCGCTTGGCCAACTTGAAAAACAGTTGGAGTACCTACATGAAAGGGTGGAGCTTCTCCCCATTAAGGACTATGTGGACAGGGTAATGGAGGGAGGCACCACAGATGAGATGGCTACCCTTACTTTTGATGATGGGTATATCAGCTTTGAAAAGCTGGTACTTCCAGCCTTGGAGAAATATCAAATCCCTGCCAGTCTTTACATCCCCGCAGCGCATATAGCTACCCATAACAGATGGGATAAGGAGAATACAGATGTAGAGATTCCCATTCTCGACTGGGAAGGGATTCGAAGAATGTCTACCCATCCATTGGTCACTATTGGGTCTCATAGCATGACCCATAAAAAGATCGGCCTCTTACCTGAGGATGAAATCAGGTTTGAGATCATGGAATCCAAGAAACTTTTGGAAAAAGGACTAGGTAAGCCTGTTGAGTATTTCACTTTCCCATTTGGGCAGTTGGTAGACATGGGAGATTACGCTTTTGAGGTTCTGGAAGAAGCTGGCTACAGAGCTGCTTGCTCCACCCTTTGGGGGCTTACTAATCATAAAGGGCAGAGGTATCGCCTACATAGAATAGCGGTAGATCCTACAGATGATATGACTTCATTCAAAAAGAAATGTGAGCATAAGTTTCATCCTTCCTACTTCAAAAGACACGCAAAAGAATACCTGTATCAGTTAGGGCATTCCATAGAGATTTCCTGATATGGCTTAATGGCTATCATAGGCTTTTATGTACTTGAATGTTAATTCCTAATTGATAC
>JBCBKZ010000224.1:0-7810 GCA_038520955.1 Bacteroidota bacterium
GTTTGGGTGTATAGATAGGATGGAAAGACTCTGCATATAGAATTCGGTTTTCTTCTGTATCAAAGCTAATCTGGTAAATCATCCCTCTGGGAATAACCAGATAATCCCCATACTCAAATCTGATTTGCCCCACCAGCGTCCTAAGTACCCCACTTCCTTTGTGGATGAACAGCAACTCATCAGCGTCTGCATTCTTATAGAAATACTCAGTTAGCGACTTTCTTGGTGCCGCTAAGCCAATATGGATGTCATTGTTGACCAGGATAGCTTCCCTACTTTCGAGGAAATCATCCTTAGGAGGTAAATCAAAGCCGACAAGTTTTCGGGACATCATATTCCTGTCCACCGCTACTGTAGGACTCATGTCTATGCTTTTCCCTACTTCCTTCACCATGGTAGGTCTGTGGATGTGGTACATGAGGGAAGACATACCGTCGAATCCTATAGTTCCAAATACCTGCTCATAGTAAAGATTTCCATCAGGCTTATGGAATTGAGTGTGTCTCTTCTGAGGAATTTGACAGAGTTTATGATAGATGGGCATAGCTGAAAATTTACATCAACAATTGTTGATGTAAATATATATTTATGTTGTCTTAGTTCAAAGGATTTATTTTCTTGCTTGCATGAGTGTGAAGACCAGAAGAGAGAAGTTTGATCAGGTAGCCCTGGAACTCATCCATCAGAAAGGATTTAAAGCTACCACTATGCGGGACATCGCTACCAGTCTTTCCTGTGATGTAGCTAACATCTATAACTATGTTTCTTCCAAGCAGGCACTATTAGAAAAATTTCTGTTTTCCATCTCTTCGGCCTTCCATCAAGGGGTGGATGACATTGCCTCTTCTTCCTATTCTCCTACAGAAAAATTAAAGGCTGTCATAGGCCTGAACATACGCCTTACGCATGAGCGACCCTATGAAATCGCCCTCCTGGTAAATGAGTGGAGAAACCTCAAAGAAAAGGAGCTAGCTAAATTCCTAGCAGAGAGAACAGCTTACGAGCAAAAAGTAGAGAGTATTCTCCAGGAAGGCATTGAGTTGGGAGAGTTTAAGCCCATGGATCTTGAAATCATGAAATATGCGGTTCTCTCAAGTGTACGCTGGTTGTACTCTACGTACACAGAAAAAGGTCCTAAAATGAATCCCGTTGAGCTGGAAAGACAGATTACGGGTTTTGTATTGGGGGGGATTACAAATGTAGAGTAGAAACCAAAAAGCAATCTTCTTCTTGCTCGGCAACATTCTTCCTGGATTTTCTTGTAGAAATTTACACTTCTAAGGCGCAAATTGACAGTGATTTCTGTAGGGAAAACGGTTTATTTTATAAAGAGAAAAGACCCCCAAATCAATAAACTATGAACCCTAAGCAGGAAAATGCCAAAAAGCTCTATATGGAAGGTATTCGTGATGGGAATGTTCGCGAAGCTGTTACCAAATACACCGGAGATAGATACACCCAGCACAGTACAGGCGTAAGAGATGGAGTTGAAGGCTTTGTGGAATTCTTTGAACCATTTGTCAAGAGAAATCCAAGCAGAGACATTCAAATCGTTCGAAGTCTGGTAGACGGGCAGTACGTATTTATCCATGCTTACCAGAACATCAATCATGGGGAAGCCCAGTGGGTAACTACAGACTTCTTTGATACAGATGAGAACGATAAGATTATAGAACACTGGGATGTGATTGCCGCCTTTAATGAGTCTAATCCATCTGGACGTAGCTCTGTAGATGGACCCATTGAAGTAACGGATTTAGATAAGACAGAAGAAAACAAGGAGCTGGTCCGAAATCTCCTTCAGGATGCGCTCATGAGAGGGGGGAATGCTGAAAATCTTTCTAAGTACATCAACCCGGAAAAGTACCTCCAACATAATCCCGATGTGGCTGACGGTTTTGAGCACTTTCAGAAATTGGCAAGCGATCCTAACAGACCTCTGAACTATGAGGAGTTGGTGCTACTGGTAGGGCAGGGGAACTTTGTGGCTACCCTTTGTCGCGCCAACTGGAATAATGGCAAACTCAATCAGGACTACGCCCAGGTAGATCTATTCAGAATAGAAGACGGAAAAGTAGTAGAGCATTGGGACAATGTAGAGCCTGTACCCGAGAATGATGTGAATGGAGGCAAGTTCTAGAATTTCCATACGCATACTCCCCCAAAAAACCTCCAGGCTTTCTAAGTCGGGAGGTTTTTTCATTGCCTAAGATCAGGATTCTTAATTCCATTATCACATTACTTTTTGAACCTATTTTCTGTTGACAATCTGCATTTAGCTGATCACTAGTTTAGCTTTCTTAGTCATGAATCGATATTTGTTTGATAACTGTTTGTAACTAAGTGCGCTTATCCTGGGATAGAAAGATAAAGGAGTACTCTTACAAGAATAAAGGAGGACGCCATCAAATAGTCAGAATTGATCATGGAGAAAGTACTACAAATAGACTCAAGAGATAATGTGCTGGTCGCACTCTCAGATCTTGAAGCTGGAGAGTTGTATGTTGACAATATCAAGTACACTTTTCCTAGATCCATCCCTCAAAAGCACAAGTTCTTTACTGAAGATATATCGAAAGGTGGGAAAATTACCATGTATGGAGTCCCTGTTGGGACAGCGCTTGTAGACTTGAAAGCAGGTGAGTTAATGACGACGGAAAACGTCAAGCACTTCGCTAGTAAGATGGATACTAACAAGCGGGAGGCATATGCGTGGTCGCCTCTTGATGTGGCTGATTGGAAACACAAAAGTTTTCAGGGATATCATAGAAAGAATGGGCAGGTAGGGACCGCTAACTATTGGTTATTTATTCCGTTGGTGTTCTGTGAGAATCGCAATCTCAGAATCATAGAAACAACCTTACAAGAGGTATTAGGATATGCCAAGCCCAATGAATATCTGTCTTTTGCAGAAAATCTCTTAGGTAATTCTGGCTTGAAACCCGCTCAAAGCAGGGAAAGAGTCTTTCGCAATATCGACGGGATTAAATTTTTATACCATGATGGGGGCTGTGGAGGAAGTAGAGCAGATTCGGAAGCCCTTTTGCGTCTGTTGGTCAGTTACCTCAACCATCCCAATGTAGCTGGGGCTACTGTCCTAAGCTTAGGCTGTCAGCATGCACAAATAAGTTGGTTTAAGGAGATCAATAGTGAACTGTACCCTGATTCAGAGAAACCTATTTTATTCTTTGAGCAACAGCAAATTAAATCGGAAGAAAAGCTCATTAAGAGTGCCATTCAGGATACCATAGAAGCCCTAAAAATAGTCAATGAAACATCAGCCCGTAAACCTGCTTCCCTGGATAAGCTTGTGGTTGGATTAGAGTGTGGAGGATCTGATGGTTTTTCTGGTATTTCAGCCAACCCGGCATTGGGCCATTTGTCTGATATGGTTGTTTCCCTGGGAGGAGCCACTATTCTGAGCGAGTTTCCAGAGCTAAATGGAGTAGAGCAGGAAATTCTCAATAGGTCAGTATCTCAGGAAGTAGCTGAGAAGTTTTATGCTATCCAATCAGCCTATGAAAAAAGTGCTTTGGCGGTAGGATCTGGCTTTGATATGAATCCATCCCCTGGAAATATCAAGGATGGCCTTATCACAGATGCCATCAAATCAGCGGGAGCAGCTAAAAAAGGAGGAAAGGCCTATGTGAGTGATGTGCTAGACTATACGGAGCACGTGAAGAAGGCTGGCTTGAATCTCTTATGCACGCCTGGAAATGATGTGGAGTCTACTACGGGTTTAGCTGGGGCCGGGGCAAACATCATTTTATTCACCACGGGATTGGGCACGCCTACAGGGAATCCTATTACCCCTGTCATTAAAGTATCCACCAATAATAAGCTCTATGAGAGCATGCCTGACATTATTGATTTTAATGCCGGAGAAATTATAACAGGAGAGAAGAGCATCGAACAAGTCGGCGAAGAATTATTAGACAAGGTGATCTCCATAGCAAGCGGGGAGGAAACCAAGGCCATGAAGCTGGAGCAAAACGATTTTATCCCCTGGAAGAGAGGCGTTTCCCTATAACATTCAGCATATCCTTGAATTATGGATTTACATCTGAAAAACAACGTTTACCTCGTTTCTGGTGGTTCTCAAGGGATAGGCAAAGCCATTGTACTGAGTTTAGTGGAGGAAGGGGCTATTCCAGTTATTGTGGGTAGATCCAAAGTACAGGCTGATGCCTTGGTGCAAGACATAAAGGACAAAGGGGGAGAAGCCCTTTTTATTGAGAAGGAGCTTGGGAAAGAGGATAACCTTAAGGAAGTCATTGATCAGGTTGTGGGAGAATATGGGCGCATAGATGGAGTAGTGAATAATGCCGGTAGGAATGACGGGGTGGGATTAGAATCCGGGAGTCCCAAAGGATTCAGAGCATCAGTCATTCACAATTTGTCCCATTACTATGACTTGGTTCATTATGCCCTCCCTTACCTAAAAGACACAAAAGGGTCCATTGTCAATATCAGCTCCAAAACGGCGCTTACAGGTCAGGGAAATAACTCCGGCTATGCTGCATCTAAAGGCGCTCAGCTAGCTCTGACAAGAGAATGGGCGGTGGAATTAGCGCCCTATGGAATCAGGGTAAATGCCATTATCCCGGCGGAAGTAATGACTCCTATGTATGAAAGCTGGGTAAAGACCCTTGAGAAGCCTGAGGAAAAACTGAAAGAAATCACATCCAATATCCCATTAGGGAAACGGATGACAGAAGCTAGCGAAATAGCTTCCATGGCAGTCTTTCTATTATCAGGAAGGAGCAGTCATACTCCGGTCAATGGCTGTTTGTAGATGGAGGATATGTGCATTTTGATAGGGCAATGTTGAAGGGATAATGACTAATACAAGGCTTCTTGATCATGAGAATTGATTCACATAACCACTTTTGGCAATACGACCCCAAGACACATGCCTGGATAGACGAGTCTATGAGCAAGATTCGGAGGGATTTTATGCCAGAGGAGTTTGAAGCTGTATTATCAGAGAATGGGTTTGATGGTACCATCGCTGTACAGGCAGATCAATCTGAACAGGAAACGACCTCACTCTTAGCATTAGCAAGTGAGTATGATGTGATCAAAGGAGTAGTAGGTTGGATTGATTTAAGCGCGGAGAATGTTTCTGAAAGACTGGCCCACTTTTCTCAGTTCGAAAAACTGGTAGGGCTTAGGCATATTGTTCAGGCTGAACCGGATCCTGAGTTTATGTTGAGAAAGGAGTTCCAGAGGGGGATTGGACTACTGAAAGCGTACAATTTGGCCTATGATATTCTGGTCTTCCCTTATCAGTTAGCTGCTGTTGCAGAAACAATCTCATTACATCCATCTCAAAAATTTGTCATAGATCATTTAGCTAAACCCTATATCAAGAAAAAGGAAATAGGGGAGTGGGCTAAGTTCATGAAGTCTATTGGGAAGCATGAAAATGTGATGTGCAAGCTGTCAGGCATGGTGACTGAAGCAGACTGGGATAAATGGCATGTAGAAGACTTCAAACCCTATTTGGATATAGTGCTAGAAGCTTTTGGGATAGATAGGGTCATGTTTGGATCAGACTGGCCGGTGTGCTTGGTATCGGCCTCTTACCAGCAAGTAAAAGAAATTGTAGAGGACTATGTGAAAGAGTTTAGTGAAGAAGAACGGGCCAAAGTTTTTGGGACAAACGCAATGGAGTTTTATGGCATCAAGTGATAGAATCTGCTTAGCCCTGGATCTGAAAGATGATCCTGACCTGATAGCTCAATATGAACATCACCATAAAGAGGTCTGGCCAGAAATATTGGACAGCATTCGATCTTCTGGAATTGTAGAAATGCAGATTTACAGAACGGGTAATAGGCTGTTTATGATCATGGAAGTGAACGAGCATTTTGATGTTGAGAAGAAAGCCAGGCTGGATGCCCAAAATCCCAAAGTTCAGGAGTGGGAACAGCTCATGGATACCTTTCAACAGCGCTTAGCATGGGCGCCCAAAGATGTGAAGTGGGTTAGAATGGACAAGATTTTTCAACTATAATCCCCCGGCCAATGACTAATCGAACCAAAAGTGCACCCCTTGTAGAGAAAAAAGTGTTAGTCCCCTTTATCCTAATCACGGTACTCTTTGCCCTCTGGGGGTTTGCCAATGCTGTTACTGATCCCATGGTAACCGCATTTAAGAAGGTTTTGGAACTGAGTAATTTTCAGGCTTCACTGGTTCAATTAGCATTTTATGGCGGCTACTTCACCATGGCCCTCCCGGCTTCTCTATTTATTCGGAGATATTCCTATAAATCAGGGGTGATACTAGGACTTGGATTATATGCTATAGGGGCCCTGTTGTTTTACCCTGCGGCCATGTCAGAGCAGTTTTCCTTTTTCCTGCTAGGCCTTTACATCCTCACCTTTGGTTTAGCTTTCCTGGAAACGACTGCCAATCCCTACATACTTGCTATGGGAGATTCTTCTAATGCTGTCCGGAGACTAAATCTGGCGCAATCCTTCAATCCACTCGGTTCCATAGCGGGTCTGCTAGTAGCACAACATTTCGTACTGCAACAGTTACAATCAGATGATGTGGATTATGCATCACTTTCAGCATCTGTCAAAGCCAGTATACGACAGGCAGATTTGATGGTGATCAGAGATCCTTATGTGGCCTTGGGGATATTTGTAATAGGATTCCTGCTAGTCATCTGGGCTGTTAAAATGCCCGCTTTCAAAGATGCCAGTGGCCAACTGAATCTCTCAAGCTTGATTAAGCGACTTGTATCCAATAAAAAGTATTTCTTTGGAGTTGTTGCTCAAGCCTTCTATGTGGGCGCACAAATCATGGTCTGGACATACATTTATCAATATGCAGAAGCCATTGGAATCCCTAACGATATTGCGGCCAACTACCAGTTTGCGGCTTTCATTTTATTCTTTACCGGCCGATTTATCTGCACCTATCTGTTGAAATTTGTCGAATCTGCCAGACTCTTGATGATACTGGCTTACCTGTCCATCTTCTTCACACTGGCTGCGATTTTTATAACTGGTATATATGGGCTTTATGCCTTGGTGGCTATCTCCTTTTCTATGTCCTTAATGTTCCCAACTATATATGGAATATCCTTAGAAGGACTTTCAGAAGATGAGACGAAAATAGGAGCAGCGGGTTTGGTGATGGCCATTATTGGAGGGGCACTCATGCCCACCTTACAGGGAAGTGTGATGGATATAGGTGGACCTGGCTATGCTGATGTAAGCATGCTGGGATTGCCAGAGGTGAATGTTTCTTTTGCCCTGCCGCTACTATGCTTTCTGGTCGTTGCCTTATATGGCCGTAGAGAGATGAAGGCCAATAAGCTTTGAATATAATAGAGAGAAGTCTGAGAGATAGTTAACTTCTATTCAGGTAAGCAGAACTAAAAAAACCTTATGGCTTACTGAGTTAGGAGGTTTTGTTTTTGAAGAAGCACGGATAAGCAAACTTAACTTACGACTTTGTTAAGGTTTGTCATCAAGTTGTATCTGTACTCCTTTGAATAGCACGCAAATATGTATATAAAGATAAGTGTTTTGAAATTAATCTTAGAAGTTTGGCTATAAGTTGATAAAAATAGGCCTTTCATAATTTGTGTAACCTCTTTCATCAGGCAGGAAGGGTTATCATCATGTATTTTCCTCTCCTCCAACCTCCCTTCCTTTGTGAAACCTAATAACCAGAACTACTTATCACTTAGGAAATCCATATACACCACGAACTAAATTTCGATATTGTCAATTTTTAGTCACTTTTTTTAAAAAAAAGGAAGATTTTTATTCACTTATTGCAATTAAATCA